>JAEUIK010000275.1 GCA_016793185.1 Planctomycetaceae bacterium
GCTCGAAGAGGCGACGGATTGGAAGAGCGCGCGCGAGTCGCTGCACCGGATCCATCGCATCGCCGCCGACGACGTGGCGGTGCTCCCCCTCTGGCAACTCGGCGAACATCTCGCATTTCGCTCGACGGTGCGGGGAATTCCGCCGCGGCCGGTGGTGCTCTATCAGGACCTCGAACAGTGGCAGGCCGAGCCTTACCTGCCCCCGATCCCCGAGTGAAGCCTGGCAGTGATGATGCGCGCGCCAACTCCTGATCGCTGCCTGACCTTGCCGGCTTGCTGGCCGTGGGTGGTGCGCGCGCTGATTCTGGCGCTGGCGGCGGCCAGCGGTGGGCCCGCCCTTGGGCAAACGGCGTGGGAGCTGACTCCGTATCGCGTCAAGGTCGTACTCGCCACGCGCGACGACGCGCGCTTCACGGAACAACATCGCGCGCAGCTAGCGGACGAGCTGGTCGTCCGCACGGATGCCCTGATTGGCGCAGCCTGGCAACTGAGCTGCGTTGCGGCGCCGGTCCCGCTGCGCGCCTCGCTGCTGAACGACCCGCGGACCATGGCCTTTGCCGAGCTGGCCGAATTGACCACCGATTGCGACAAACTGGTGCTGGTCGGGCTCACCCCTAGTTCCGGGGGAATCGAGGCCCACGTCTGCGAATGGGATGTCGAGACGCAGCAGCCAGGGCGACTGGTGGTGGGCGAGGCGCCGCGCACCGGCCTGGCCGACGCGCTGTTTCGCGGCCTGCTCGACGCGTTTCGCCCGCTCGCCAAGATCGAGGTCATCGATTCGAAGAGCGCGCGGCTCGAGTTTCGCGCCGGCGCGCTGGCGCCGCGGTCGCCGACCATCCACTGGGTCCGTCCGGGCCAGTTGTTCACGGCGATCCTCCGCACCAACGACCGCGACGGGCACGTCAAGGGCATTCGTCCCCTGGAGTGGACGTACCTGCTCGTCACCCAACTGGAGGGCGCGCAAGCCTTGTGCTCGACCTACTCGGGGCTGCGCAGTCCGCTGAGCCGCCGCCGTCGGGGCCGAACCGAGCAGTACGCGCTGGCGCTCCCCCCCGCCAGCGGATCAACGCGGGTGCTCGTGCGATCGCGCACGGCCCCGGACCGCCCGCTGGCCGGCTACGACGTCTACGCCTACGGCCCCGATTCGCGCGAGACGGTGCACTTGGGACGGACCGGACGCGAGGGTGCGATCGAGATCGAGCCCGGTCCCCAGCCCTTGCGGTTGCTGCTGATCCAGCACGGGGGGGCGTTAATCGCTCGGCTGCCGATCGTGCCGGGCGCGGCACGCGAGCTCGTAGCGCTCGTGCCCGACGACGACTTGCGACTCGAAGCGGAAGGGCTGATCATCGGCCTGCAGGAGAATCTGGTCGACCTCGTGGTGCGCCGCGCCATCCTGATGGCGCAAGCCCGCAAGCGCATCGAAGCGGGCAAGCTCGACGACGCCAAGCGATCGATCGACGAGCTCCGGCGGATGCGGACGCAACAGCAGTTCTTGCGCGAGCTCGAGCAGGAGCGGCAACGCCTCGTCAGCGACGATCCCGCGATTCAGAAGCAGATCGACAAACTCTTCGACGATACGGTCAAACTGCTCGGCAACTACCTGCTGCCGCGCGAGCTCGAATCGCTGGAGAGCGAGTGGGTGCAAGCGCGCTCAGGCAAACCCAGCCAGCCCCCGGCGACCGAGGCCCCCACGCCTGCGACTGAGCCGCCGGCCGCCGCTTCCAACGCGAGCCCGAGCAGCGGGGACGCGCCCAATTCCGGCGGCGAGTCCAATTCCGGTGGCAACCCCTGAGCCTTAGCGGGGCGCGGGCGGGCGGAACGCGCACTCGGGTGAGCTTCGCGGAGGCGCCGGCTACAGCGACGAAATCGCGATCGCCAGCAGGCAGGCGATCGCCGCCGAAACGCCCAGGATCACCATCGTCAGCGCCAGGGGAGGCAGTCCCGAGCGGCGTTGCAGTTCGACCGGCAAACCGCGCGAGCTTTCCAGCAGGATTTGCAGCTTGGACGGGCGCTCGCGGCTGGGACCGGTGGGAAGCGTTTCGTCGCTGGCCGACGCGACAGGATGCGTCGCTTGCGACCCCTGGCTCGGGCTTTCGTCGCCGGTGGTCGACGGATAGGGACCAAAGTCGAAGGAGGGCTGCGTGTCGCTCAGCGATCCCGAGGGGGGCAGGCTTCCTCCCGCCCGGACCGGTGGCGGCGTGGCTCCCTGCAACACTCCGCTCCCTGATTGATAGGCGGCCAACGCGAGTTGCTCGCCGGTGACCCAGGGGGCGAGTCGCGCGACAACTTCCGCCGCGCTGGAGATGCGCTGCGAGACGTCTTTTTCCATCATCGCCCAGATCACATCGACAAACTCGTCGCTGAGCTCGGGATTGAAGCGACGCGGATCGATCGGCCGGGCCTGGCAGTGCGCGAGCGACTTCTCGCGCTGCGTTCCGCCTGGGAAAGGCACTTTGCCGGTCACCGTGTAATACAGCGTGCAGCCGAGCGAGTAGATGTCGCTGGCCGGCGTGAGGTTGCCGGGCGACTTGATCTGTTCGGGCGAAAGATAGTCGGCCGTACCGACCGTCTTGTTTTTCTGCCAGCCGGGGACGGGATCGTTATCGAGAAACGCAATCAACCCCAGGTCCGAGACTTTGGCGCGACCCTCAGGCGTCACGAGGATGTTGCCGGGCTTGACGTCGCGGTGGATCAGACCCGACTCGTGGGCGTGCTCGAGGCCGATTGCCGCCTGGGAGATGATCGACGCGGCGGCAGCCATGCCGAGCTTGCCCTGGCGCCGCACCAGTTTGCGGAGATCGGTGCCGGGCACGTACTCGGTGACGAGATAATGTACTTTGCGGTCATAGCCAGCGTCGAGCGCGCGGACCAGGTTGCCATGGTCGAGCTGGGCTTGAGCGCGGATTTCGCGCATGAACCCAGTGACAGCCTCGGGCGAGGCTTTGTGGAGCGGGAGGACCTTCACGGCCACGATGCGGCCCATGATGGTGTGTTCCGCTTTGTACACCTGGCCCATCCCCCCTTGTCCGATGGAATCGAGCAAGCGATAGGGCCCGAGATAAAACTTCGAGTGGCCGCGGAGAATCTCGGTCGCCTGCCAGCGATTGAGCAATCCCTCTTCGACCAGGCGATTGGCGAGCTGTTCGTCGGCCAGGTGTTGTGCCGGAGCGGGTCCCGTTTCGCCGGCCGGCCACAGCGATTCGATCGTCGTCTCGAGCTGTTCGCGCGTAACCAGCCCGCTGGCGAGCACGCGATTTCGAAATGTGGATCGCGGGTTCGGGTCCACAGGCTAGATCCAGCCGTCAGGAAGAGGTGAATTTGCGGGCGATGACGATTGCCGGTGCCGCCCCCGCTGCACAGACAATTCTACTCTCGCCCTGGCAAAAGCTACCGCGAAACCCCACCTGCCGCCAAGAAAAAATCCCCCGAAACCAGCGTTTGGTACCGGGGGATGCTGGCGCAAATTTGGTAAGCGCGCGAACGCTTGCGCGCCAAAGGGTGGGCGTCGACGCACTTTTCGCCGCGCGCCGATGCTTAGCGGGGACGCACGGCGACCGGCCGCCGACTGTGCACCTTCGCCAGGGCCGGCGATCGCTCGAGCAGACCCAGTTCCTTGGCCATGGCTTCGATGGCCGGCACCTCAGCGTCGCGAATCGGAGCCAGCGGTTCGCGCGGGGCCCCGCAATCGATCCCCAGTTGCCGGCTATTCACCCACTTGGTCGAGGCGATCACCGGGAAGCGCGTGTACAGCTCCTTCACTTGCGTCGCGTGCTGCTGCGCGGCAATCGCACCCGGAAGGTCGCCCGCCTCGAACGCCTTGACGATGGCGATGAACCGCTCGGGGGCCATGCACAGCGAGGCGCAGACGACGCCCTGGGCGCCAAGCACGAGTGCAGCCAGCGTCGTCTCGCCGCGGCCGATCAGCACCTGCAGGTCGGGCTTGAACCGCAAGAGTTCGAGGA
>JAEUIK010000312.1 GCA_016793185.1 Planctomycetaceae bacterium
GTCGCTACGGGCGGCCGCAGTTTGGGCCAGCCAGCCTCGCCGCTGGCCCTCGCTTTTTCTTCCTGCCCTGCGCGGCCACTGGGGTTTAGCCTTCCCCGAATCCTGCGATCGCCTCTAGGCCTTATCCAGGATCTTTTTGGCGATCCAGGCCACGGTTCGGCGCGGGGCGATGCGGACGCTCTGGGCCATCACCTTGTTCATCAGGCCGGGGATCTTGATCGTCTTTCCCCGCATCGTGGCGTGGTAGCCCTGGAGCGCCACCTCGCGGGCAGTCATCAATTTGCCCTTGAGGATCCGCGCCTCGTGCATGTCGGCGCGCTCCTGGAAGCTCGACTCGGTCCCGCCGGGGCAGAGCGCCGTGAGCGTCACGCCGGAACCTTCGACCTCCATCGCCACCGCTTCGGTAAATGAGAGCACGTAAGCCTTCGAGGCGCAGTAGACGGCCATGATCGGGCCCGGCTGAAACGAGGCGGTCGAGGCGACGTTGAGGATTTTGCCGCGGCCGCGCGCCAGCATCGGCCGCAAGAAGAGCTTGGTGAGGTGCGTCAGCGCCGCGATATTCACCTGAATCAAATCCAGCTCTTCCGGCAGGTCGGTCGTGGCAAAGGGACCCCACGTGCCGAATCCGGCGTTGTTCACCAGCACGTCGATAACGATGCCTCGCGCTTCGAGGTCGGCAAAGATGCGCGAAGGCGCCGCACGATCGGTGAGGTCGTCCACGAGCACCGTGACGTTCGTCCCGTGCTGGACGTGCAGCTCGGCGGCCAGCCGCTCGAGATCGGCCCGGTTGCGGGCGACGATGACGAGATCGTGCCCCCGCTCGGCAAAGACGCGCGCCAGCTCGGCGCCGATCCCGCGCGAAGCGCCCGTCAAGAGCGCCACGGTGCAGTTTGAAGCTGCGGCAGCCACAGGTTGACCTCAATCCGAATGGGGAGGGTAAAGAGCGAACCACCAGGGCACGAAGACACAAAGAAAAGAAAGAATGATGACGGAAGGATGGGCAATGATCGCCGCCGCGATTCCTTCGTGCCGTTGTGCCTTAGTGGTTCGTCTGGGTTTCAGTTGCCAAGTGCCGCCTGCCGCGCCCAGTCCTTGATCGCGCTGTGCGAAACTCTGGCCAGCGGCTCGTAGCGCGGGTGGCGGGACTCTTTGAAGGGATTGTTGTGGCGGGCGTTGTAGCAGCAGATCAGCGACCAGCGGGGTTCGTCGGAGCGGTTCTGATCGGAGCGGTGCAAGAGGTTGGCGTGGAAGAAGAGCGTATCGCCCGCCTCCAGCTCGACATACACCAGCTCGTGGCGCGCGAGCGCGGCTTCGACGTGTTCCAGGTCGGCGCCGGTCTGTTCGCCCGTCTTGCCATGCTCGATCCGGCCGATCCGCTGCGAGCCGCGGAGGACCTGTAGACAGCCGTTGGCCTTCGTCGCCCGATCGACCGCGATCATCGCGCTGCAGAGGTCGGGATAGAGGCAGCCGTTGTCGTACCAGTAGCCGTAGTCCTGGTGCCACTCCCAGGCCCCGCCGACGCGCGGCTCCTTGAGCATCATCTTCGAGTGCCAGTGGTACGCTTCGCCCCCCAGCACTTGCTCCACCCGGTCGACAATCCGCGGGCTGCGCGAGAAGAGGCTGTAGAGATCGTCGCCGGCCTTGTTCCAAAGCGCCAGCTTGGTGGCGGCGCCGGTCGAGTCCTTGCGGGCGTAGGCCGCGCCGGCGAGCTGCTGATCCCCCCGGGCGTAATCCAGCAGGGTCCGCATCTCAGCGGCATCGAACAACCCACGGACAATGACGTACCCGTCGCGCTCGTAGGCAGCCAATTCCTCGGGAGTGAACTGCGTGGAGACCATCGGTGCGCCTCAGGATTCGGAGTTCCGCGAAGCAATGCGCGTCGACACAGTTTACCATTCGCGACGGGGGAATTCCGCGCCGCCGCGCGCGAAATCGAGCGGGCCAGGACGCGCTACTTCCGGCCCGAAAAGCGCGCCAGTGCCGCACGGTCGATCTCGATTCCCAACCCGGGTTTCTGCGGGATCGGCAGGAACCCTTCGGCATCGAGCTGGAAGGGCTCGGTCAGGATCTCTTCGATATACGCGGCAGGCGTCAGGTACTCGACGAAGCGGGCGACGGGAATGGCCGCCGCCAGTTGCAGGTCGGCCGCGACGCCCACGCCCGTGTTCCAGCCGTGGCTGACGAAGCCGACGTTGTGATCATAAGCGGCCCAGGCGATGCGACGGGCTTCGCTGAGACCGCCGCACTTGGTCGCGTCGGGCTGGAGGATGTCGACCGCGCCGCGCTCGATCCAGGGGAGGAAAGCTTGCCGGCGGGTGAGGACTTCCCCCCCGGCGATCGGCAGCGGCGCCGCCTCGCGCAACCGGATGTAACCTTCGATGTCGTCCGGCGGCAGCGGCTCCTCGAACCAGCCGATGTCGTACTGCGCGAGCATCCGGGCTGTGTGGAGCGCCCATTTGTAACCGTGGGGCCAGTATTCCTCGCTCCCCCCCGCATCGACCAGCAGCTCGATCTCGGGTCCCACCGTCTCGCGTGCAGTGCGGACGAGCAACTCGTCGTAGCGCGAGCTCACGCGCCCAAACGGACGCCAACCGAGCTTGATCGCGCGAAAACCCCGGGCGACGGTCGCGGCCAGCGTGTCGCGCAGCCGGGCGGGCTCGTCGAAGAGGATCGAACCGTAGGGCTTGATCCGCGCCCGATAGTTTCCCCCCAGCAGTCGGCTGACCGGTTGTTGGCAGACCTTGCCGAAGAGATCCCACAAGGCGATGTCGATGCCCGAGATCACATGCTCCACCGTGCCGCCGCGTCCTTGCCAGAAGCTGCTTTGGCGAAGCTTCTCGCTCACGCGCTCCGGTTCGACGGCCGATTCGTGGAGCCACTGCGGCCGGAGAAACTCGACGCCCGCCTCGACCAGGCGGTAGCCGGTGAAGACGCTTCCCCACCCGACGAGGCCGTCGTCAGCGACAACCTCGATCAAGGCGTGCAGGTCGTCCTGCGGTTCGTGCCCGGCGGGCCAGCCGCCATCGACCGTGGCCCCCACCAGTCGGTGGACGTGGATCTCGCGAATCTTCATAGGGTGCGACTTCTCAGCCGGGTGAGCGCGGGGAGGGCTTGTCGGGGGGAGGCAATCCTGGGCGGGGTTCGATCAAATGCGGCCGGGCCGGCTCGGCGTGCGGGAGGTCGAAACGAATCTTCCATCTCCTGCCGGTGTCGGCGACGGCGGCGGGCGGGTCCGGGGGCCGGGGGGGCATGCGGGGTCCTTCCGTGGACGGGTTGAGTCGGCCTAAGTTCCGTCAGGCTAAGGGAGAGTGGGCGAACGAGCAACAGGGATCCGGACCCGGCCGCGCGATTCGCCCGCGCGGCGCAAGGGGCGAACGGACTGGGGCCCTCGCCGGGAGCGAATTGACAGAGTCCCCCCCGGGGGGAAGATAGTAGCGATCGCGTCCTTCGCCCGCCCGCCCCGTCTGCGACGCCTCGGGAGCCTTGTTCCCCGCGGTTGCCGGCGGTCGACTCGATTGAACGGATTAGACGAGCCGTATCGGCTCGCACTGCATGACGCATAGAACGTTGTTGCCGGGGGTATCGGTGGCCGCGAGTCGGCTGTAGGCCGGGAGCGCGGCTGGTCGATGGTGGCCATACGGTCCGCCTCCCTTGTCTAAGTTCTCTTACTCGCTGCGTTGTGTATGTCTTCCCAGGAAGTGGTCATCACCGGTGTCGGCGTGGTCAGCCCGATCGGCATCGGCCGCGAGCCGTTCTGGGAATCGCTACGCTCGGCCCGCAGCGGCATTCGCCGCCTGGAGAGCTTCGACGACAGCCCGTTGGGCCCCGTAATTGCCGGCGAGGTCTCGGACTTCGATCCCAAGCAGTACGTCCGCCCGCGCAAGAGTCTGAAGGTCATGTCGCGCGACGGCCAGTTCGCCGTCACGGCGAGCGACCTGGCTTGCACCGAGGCGGGGCTGACCGAGGAGACGGTCGATCCCGATCGGTTTGGCGTGGTGTTTGGCGCCGATCGGATTCGCAACGACCTGGATGAGGTGGCCGACACGTATCGCGCCTGCTTTGTGGAAGGGGAATTCGACATTCGCCAATGGGGGACGGCCGGCCTGGCAGGCACTTTTCCCCTGTTGATGCTCAAGAACCTTCCCAACATGCTCGCCTCGCATGTTTCGATCCTGCGCGACGCGCGCGGACCGAACAACACGCTGCACCTGGCGAGCGTCTCGAGCCTGCTGGCGATTGCCGAAGGGGTGTCGGTCATCCAGCGCGGCGCGGCCGACGTGGTGCTGGCCGGCGCCGCCTCGTCGCGGATGCATCCCATCGATTGGGCCCGAGCGCGGATTACCCGGCAGCTCTCGCCCGAGCATGCGTCGCCCGCGGCGGTGGTACGCCCGTTCGATCTGCACCGCACGGGCGAAGTTCGCGGCGAAGGCGCGGGCGCGTTCCTGCTCGAGCGCCGCGCGTTTGCCGAAGCGCGGGGGGCGACCATCCTGGCCCGCGTTGTCGGCTGGGGATCAAGCTACGAAAAACGCCTCAATGGTCGGGCTCCAGATGGCAGCGGGCTGGCCCGGGCGATCCGCACGGCCCTGACGTCGAGCCAGGTGGCGCCGCGCGAGCTGGGGCACGTCAACGCGCACGGGCTGAGCACCCGACTCGACGATCGGCTCGAGGCGCAGGCCCTGGCCGAGACGGTCCCCGACGTCCCGGTGACCGCGCTCAAAAGCTACTTCGGCAATCTCGGTCCGGGGAGCGGGGCGGTCGAGCTCGCGGCCAGCATTCTGGCATTTGCCGCCAACTGGGTTCCCCCCACGTTGAACTACGACCAGCGCGATCCGGATTGCCCGCTCAATGTCGTCGCCGGCGCCGGCCTGGCGGGAGCCGCGCCGCTGGCGCTGCTGGTCAATCAGAACGTCAGCGGGCAGGCCGCCGCGCTGGTGATCGGCGCTCCCTGAGCCGAACCGGATGGGGCTTGCGGGTCTCCTTTCTCGGGCCGCGCTTTGGCGCGGGCTGTGGGGTCGGCGGCTGGTCAGCCTGCGGCAGGTTTGCTAACTTGGGCAACCGCGGCACTCGCTCCGACTCCGCCGCAACGTACTCAGGAGGCCCGCGATGGCCGTCGGACTGCCGAAACGGATTTCCCGGGCTGAGCTGAAGCCGGGCGAGTATCTCTGCGACTACTGCACGGCCAGGTGCTGCCGGTACTTCGCGCTGCCGCTCGAGAAGCCGACCACCTGGAGCGACTTCCAGTACATCCGCTGGTACCTGCTGCACGGGCAGGCGTCGGTGTTCGTCGAGGACGGAGTCTGGTACCTGATCGTCCACACGGTGTGCAAGCACTTGCAGCCGGATCACCGCTGCGGGATCTACGAGACGCGCCCCACGATCTGCCGCGAGTACTCGACCGACGATTGCGAGTACGACGACGATTGGGTCTACGAGCAGTACTTCGAGACGGCCGAGCAGATCTACGAATTCGCCGAAACGGTGCTCGGTCCGTTTGACGGGGGCGATTCGATTCGCAGCCCACGGCCGCCGCTCTTGCCGGTGCTGAGCTGACGTGAACGACAAGTCGCAGCGGATCGAACCGAGGACGCTCAAGGGCTTTCGGGACTACCTGCCCGAGACGATGATTCCGCGCGAGCGGCTGATGGCGACCGCGCGGAGCGTCTATCGCTCGTACGGTTTCAGCCCGATCGATACTCCGGCGCTCGAGTATCTCGAGATTCTGACCGGCAAGGGGAGCGCCGAAACCGACAAACAGCTCTACAAGTTCGAGGACCATGGCGGGCGGGCGGTGGCCCTGCGCTTCGACCTGACGGTGCCGTTGGCGCGCTTCGCGGCCCAGCACTACAACGCGCTGGGAACCCCGTTCAAACGCTACCACATCGCTCCGGTGTGGCGCGGCGAGAACACGCAGGCGGGCCGCTATCGCGAATTCATCCAATGCGACTTCGACACCATCGGCACGCGCTCCCTGGCGGCCGATATCGAAACCGCCCTGGTGATTCACGACCTGTTCCTGGCCTTGGGGTTCAGCGAATTCTCCATCCGCATCAACCACCGGCAGATTCTCAACGGCTTGCTCGAACGCCTGGGGCTGGCGCAACAAGCGACGCACGTGCTGCGGGCGATCGACAAGCTGGCCAAGATCGGCCCCGCCGCGGTCGCCGCCGAGATGGCCGAAACCGCCGGCGCCACCGCGGCCCAGTCGGCCGACGTCCTGCGGTTCGCGGCGCTCGCCGGCTCGAACGAAGAAGTCCTCCAGCAGGTCCGCCCGCTGGTGGCCGGGAACGCGACCGGCGAGACGGGGCTCGCCGAGCTCGTGCGCATTCTGCAAGGGGCCGCGGCCGGCGGCGTTCCCCCGCAGCGGCTTTGCGTCGATCTCTCGATCGCGCGCGGGCTCGACTATTACACCGGCGCGATCTTCGAAACGTTCCTGACCGCACTGCCGACGATCGGCAGCGTTTGCTCGGGAGGCCGTTACGACAACCTGGCGAGTCTCTACACGTCGCAGCAACTCCCCGGCATTGGCGCTTCGCTGGGGCTCGATCGGCTGCTGGCGGCGATGGAAACCTTGGGGATGCTCGACAAGGTGGCCACGCCGGCGCCGGTGTTCGTGGCCTACTTCGTCGAGTCGCGGCTCGACGACTATTTGAAGCTGGCGGCCCACTTGCGCCGCGCCGGCATCGGCGCCGAGGTCTTTCCCGATGCCAAGCGGCTCGGCCAGCAACTCAAGTACGCCGACCGCCGCGGGTTCCGCGTGGCGCTCATCGCCGGCGAGGACGAGCTCGCGGCCGGCCAATGCCAGGTCAAGAATCTGGCCAGCGGTGAAAGTGAGACGATCGCACTCGAAGCCGACGCGGCCAGCGTCGTCGCGGCGGTGAAACGACAGTTGGCGAAAACGTCGGGGAGTGAATGAACCCCAGATTCTACAGGTGACGCAGATTAAAGACTCAGGGACAAAGAATTATCTGGCAGTTCCCGCAGTTCATCTGCGAGAATCTGCGTCATCGGCGGCTCGTTTTCTTGCAGCACTTTCGTTCGCTTAGAAGCTGTTTCAAAACTAGGCAATTGATTTTGCGATTCGATTGGCGCAGAGGATTGCAGCGGCCAGTTCATGAAAGGCTTGGAAGTGCGCCCCACATCGCTCATAGCACAGTTTGAGGCGACGGAAGTTGCCGAACCAACTGAGCGTGCGTTCGACCACGTAGCGTGTCTTGCCGAGGCCGCTGCCGTGCGGACGCGATTTTCCGAGGGGGGCCAGGAGCGGTTTGATCCCCAGCCATTTCACGAGTGCCGCGAGATCGGCCGAACCGTAGCCGGCGTCGCCTTGCAAGGCTTTGGGCTTGGTGCGTGGTCGGCCTCGCGGCCCAGCGATCGGTGGCATGTTGACGATCAGCGGCAGCGCGACCTGGTCGTCGCGCGTGTTGGCCGGCGTCGTTCTCACCGCCAGTGGAATGCCTTGGGCGTCGGTCAGCACATGCCGCTTACAGCCGGCTTTCGCACGGTCCGTCGGGTTCGGCCCAGTGTGCGCCCCCCAAAAACTGCGCGGACGCTGGCGCTGTCGATCACCGCCCGTTCGAGATGGATCGCGCCGGCCTTGCCAAGTTGCGAGAGCAAGAGCGCGTGCAGCTTCGACCAGACTTCCAGTTGCGTCCACTCTGCAAACCGACGCCAGCACGTGCTGCCACTGCCGCAATTCATTTCGGTCGGCAGCGCTTGCCACGGGATGCCCGTCCGCAGCACAAACACGATGCCCGTCAGAGTCTGGCGATTGGTTACCCGTGGTCGTCCGCCCTTGGGAGAAGGCTCGGGTTCCGGCGGCAATAGTGGTTCGATCTGCTCCCACAAATCATCCGATACCAGCTCTGCCATGCGTAGGCCTCCTTGCGGTACGCGACGGCGGGATATTACTCAATCAAGTCGTGTTTTGAAATAGCGTCTAAGTCGATGTTGTGCATCTCCAGCTTACGAAGGTCTGGCAGTTTAATCAGCGATTCGAGCGATGCCGCGGTAATCTTCAGGTTGTTCAGCGTCAACCGCTTCAGGCGCTTGACGCCTGCGAGGGATTTAATCCCCGCGTCGGTCACCTCGGGCGCGTCGGTAATCTCGACTGCCCGCAAGGTTTCGATGCTCGCCAACATTCCCAAGGGTTCATCGGTCAGTGTGCGCTGGCCACGGTCAATGCGGTCATATTTGAAGCGATTCGGTTGCTCGCGCTCGTCTGACCGCGACACGGAATTCTCATCGGCGTCCAATAAGTAGTCGCGATCCAATTGCCCGTACGTCTGCAGGCGTGCGAGGCCGCGTTGTTGTTCGTTGGGAGCCTTAACGGCCGGCTCGCGTGCGGACACGGCCAACAACCACTCTCCTTTGAGCTTGCGAAACCACAGCTGTTGGCGATTCTCGTCCGGCGAACCAGGCTCGGCGAGTTTGAGATAGGCTTCCGCGACGTCCTCTTTGATTTTGACTTCGCCGATCGCCATGGGAGTCGCAGTATTGGTTAGAAGCATGGGCAATTCTTGTGTTTCGACTTGCAGTTGTGGCTTAAGTGATTCCGGGACGTCGACCTCGAGTAGCTTGGCAGAGGCCTTGAGGAACTCAGCGCGATCTTTCACCCAGGCTCCTGCTTCGACGAGCCCTTGCAGAGGATCAACCTGTGACACGACGAGGTATTCGGTGATAGCAAGGTGGCCGATCCCATGCCTTTCGCGGATTGCCGCCACTCTTTTTTCCACCGGCCCGTAATGGTGCGCGAGCAGTTCCTGTTGCACAGCAACACTCCCTACCATCGCGCACTGCATCGCTTCGGTCATGCACGCCAACGTGCCAGCAAAATCTTGCTTTGCTTGCGCCGCCCGCAAGCGGCTCCAACAGTCTTGCGGAGTCGTATTCCTGGACACCTTCCGCTGCTGTCCGATTGCGGTTCCAACGAGCGTCGAAACGACAAGGAAGAAGATAGCGGCGCGACGAACCATGAGTCGTTTCCCTCGGCCGATGAACCACTGGTGGAGCCTTACTCCCGCAATCTAGCCCGCCGGAATTGGCATTCAAGCATCCATTGTGAAAACTCTGCCCTTGAAGAACTAACGGACATTCTTCTTCCTCCAAAAAAGGAGAATGTCTGCGGTGAAGTCACGGCCCTTGTGTTTGCTGCCAGCACGCGCGCAGCCCAGGCACAGCTTTCGAATTCCCGGAGCAGGCCGGGCACTGATTCGTCAAAGAAAACGATTGACGACGAGGCCCAATCGCGGTAGTTTTACCGCCAATGGAAGCGTTGGTGGTCGGTTGCTCGCGCTGAGCAGCCGACAAACAGGGAACCCGGTGCGATTCCGGGACGGCCCCGCCGCTGTAAGCGAGCGTTCCAGGCAAGCCTAATCTTCATGCCATTGTCGTCGTCGCCGAGCAACCCTCGGCAACACGGTAAGAAGGCCAGGCTTCGACCGAGCTCGCGAGTCAGAAGACCTACCAACGCGGCTGCGTAGTCCTCGCGTGGGACGGGTGCTACGCCAAAGTCGAGTGCCGCTCGCGACCCGAACGAACCTCATTCCGTTGGCTGCGCGCCAGATGCCTGTCGGTCTGCGCCTCCTTCGCGCTCATCTTGCGCGTGGGTGTGCGCACTTCCTGCGCACCGGCGCCTCGCCCGCGTGAAAGTGAGTTTCGTTCCGGATCGTGCCGGCTGAACCGAGTCTCTGCCGATCTTGAGGAACCCTCATGTCGCGCTCCGCCATGCCGCGTGGATTCACGCTGCTCGAGCTGCTGGTCGTCGTCGCGATCGTCGGCGTGCTCGTCGGCCTGCTGCTCCCCGCCGTGCAAGCGGCGCGCGAGGCGGGTCGCCGCGCCGCGTGCCACAACCAGCTCCGCCAGATCGGCTTCGCCCTGCACGCCTATCACGATTCGCACGGCGTTTTTCCGACCGGCTGCGCCGAACTCGAAACGCAGCGCATCGCCTGGTCGCTGTTGATACTCCCCCGCCTCGAGCAGCAGCCGGTGTTCGCCTCCTTCGATCAGCGTTTCTCGTATCGCAACAAGGTCAACCGCCAGGCCGCCGAGTCGGTCATCCCCACCTATTTGTGCCCGTCCACGGTCCGGCTCCAGTTCGATCGCCTCGGCGATCGCGTCAACGACCGGAATGGCAACGGAATCGCCGATCCGGGCGACTTTCTGGCCGTGACCGACTACGGCGGCATCGCCGGCAGCGCGATGTCGGGCGTCAGCGAGCTGCTGAACGGCGTGCTGATCTACGATCGCGCCATCGCCGCGCGCGATATCCGCGATGGCCTGAGCCAGACGATTCTCGTGGCTGAGGACACCGGCCGCGGACGGTCCATGGATGGCGAATGGTCGAACGGCGAGAACATCTTCGACCAGTCCGGCCCGATCAACGTGCTGCAGAACAACGAAATGTGGAGCGACCACCCGGGCGGAGTGAATGCGCTCTATTGCGACGGCTCGGCCCACTTTCTGACCGAGGGCATGAGCAACTCGGTGTTGAGCGCGCTCTGCTCGCGCGCCCTCTCGGACGTCGCAACCGACAGCGTCCTGCCCTGATTCATTCTCAACCTGACCGCCAACTGTGACTGCCTGACCAACTTGGAGAACCAAAATGCTGATTCGCTTGCTTCGTCCCCTGGGAGCCGCACTCGTGAGTGGTGCGCTCGCAACTGCGAGCACGCTCGACGCGCAGGCCGCGCAGTTTGCCGCCGCGGTCGTCAATTACACACCGGGCGCCGCCGCCGGCTTGGGCTACGACAACCCCACGGCGGCCCTCGGATCGCCCGACGGTCTGACCGGCGAAGGCTTTGGCTTTCCGAACGTGCTCAGCCCGTTCAGTCCCGCTTTTGAAAGCGACGAGCTCGTGCAGATCGGCGAGGGAGGCTCGCTCACGCTGCGCTTGAGCCACTTCGTGCAGCCGACCTCGGGCTTGGAGTTGGGCGTCTTCTCGAACGCCGGCATCGCCGACGAGGATTTTCCCAACGGCGCGGCGGGAAATCCCCCGTTTATCTTCGGCGGCGGTGCAGCCGTCGTCGAGGTGAGCGCCGATGGCGTTACCTGGTCCAGCCTGGGAGCGCAAACGTTCAACTTGCCGGCCAACTACTACCTCGACAGCGGACCGTTCGACACAACGCCGGGCACGGTCGTCGCCGATTTCGGCAAGCCCTTCGCCGGCGCATTGAACGACTTTTCGGGCCTGAATCATGCCCAGATTCTGGCGCTGTTGGACGGTTCGGCTGGCGGCACCTGGCTCGACATCTCGTCGACCGGACTTCCGCAGGTGGGCTACATCCGCTTCAGCCTGCCGGATGACGGTAATTCGAGCACGAATCCGCTGTTCGCGCTCGACGCCGTCTCGCTCGCGACCGCCGCGCTGGGGAGCCCTGTGCCCGAACCGAGCACCTGGCTGCTGTTGGCCTCAGGGGGTGGGATCTGGGCGCTCGCGCGGCGGCGCGCCCCGCGCACGCGTTGACTCGTATCGTCGACAACCGCGACCAGGGAACGCTGCGGGGTTCGTCCCGCAGCCCCCTTGTCGAACCAGGTGACCCAGGTCCAACGATGAAGTACCACCGAACTGCCGCGGCCAGAGTGGTCGCGTTACTCGTCGTCATGTCGTGCGCCGCAACCGTCGGAGCGGCCCCCTTGGTCGTGGAGACGTTCGACGTCGATCC
This sequence comes from Planctomycetaceae bacterium, assembly GCA_016793185.1. Classification (GTDB taxonomy): domain Bacteria; phylum Planctomycetota; class Planctomycetia; order Pirellulales; family JAEUIK01; genus JAEUIK01. The sequence continues at coordinate 11,661 of JAEUIK010000312.1, forward strand.
GATCGCGTCGGGGCGCGCGCAGGTGGTCGGAAGTGCATCCCGCTTCACCAGTCAGCCAGGAGGGTTGACGGCGCACTACGACACCGCGCTCGCGACCTCCGAGCTTCTCTGGCCGCTGGGGCGGACCCTCGACCAGAACACGAGCTTCACGATCGAGGCCGCATTCACCATTCGCAGCGCCAACTTCTTTGCCAAAGTGAACGACTTCGCCCAAATCTCCCTGGGACTGCTCAACAGCAAGACGACCGGCACGAGCCGCACCGGCGGCAATGCCTATGACTTTGTCGGGCTCGACTACTTCCCCAGCTCGGCCACCGTGCCGAGCTGGAACGTCCCGGCTCTGGGGCCGGTCGTGATCCAGTCCCACAACGGCACGAGCTACTTCGGCCGGATCGCGTTCCCCTTCGGCGCCGAGTCGGGTTTGAAGCACGAGGGGCCCTTGCCGCTCGAAACGCAACTGTTCGCGCAGCTCAGCTACGATGCCAGTCTGCGGACGCTGACGCTGGCGATGAGCACCGCCAACGGGCCGCTCGACGTCAACTCGACGGGCGACTTGGGAGACTTCGGAGGCTACGACGGCGATATCTCGACGATCGAGCTGGATCTGCCGCTCGACGTCAGTTTTGCCGTCGATCGCCTCGCACTCCCCTTGTGGAATGTCCCGGCGGTCGGCGGTTCTGGCAGCGTCGTGATCGCCGACGTGCTCTTCGACTCGCTGCGCGTCGACCTCCCCGCGCTGATTCCGGGCGATGCCAATGGCGACGGGCGCGTCGATGGCGCCGACTACACGATCTGGGCCGATCACTTTCTGCTCACCAATCAGTCGATCGCGACCGGCGACTTCACCGGCGATGGCAGAGTCGACGGCGCCGACTATACTGTCTGGGCCGATCACTACAATCCCGGCAAAGCCCTGGCGACAGCGGCAAGCGAGTTGCCCAGTGCCAGTTCGGTCCCCGAACCCTCGGCCCTCTGGCTGGCGGCTCTCGGGGCGGGGCTGGCGCTTCCTCTTGCCACTCGCCGCATCCCTCACTCTCGGCCAGGAAAGACGCGCGGTGGACGCCGGCAACGCAGCACACGAGGACCGCTCGGCGGTCGAAGCGCATAATCGCCGCGGCTGGGACGCACTCGCCCGCGCCGGGCAGCGTCTGACGCATCCTGCCGAAGCGCGCGATTTCGCCGACCCATTGGCCCGGCTCGATCCGCGCGGCTGGCTGGCGGGGGCCGTCCGGGGGAAGCGCATTCTCTGCCTCGCCTCGGGCGGGGGGCGGCAAAGCGCGTTGTTTGCCGCGGCCGGAGCGCTCGTCACGGTGGTCGATCTCAGTCCGGCGATGCTCGCCCAGGATCGCGACGTCGCGGCCCAGCGGGGACTGGATGTCCGCACCATCGAGGCCTCGATGGACGACCTGAGCGCGCTGGGTGCGGCGACGTTCGACGTCGTCTACCAGCCCGTCAGCACCTGCTACGTCCCGGACGTGCGTGCCGTGTATCGCGAGGTGGCGCGGGTGCTGGTCGGCGGAGGGGTGTACGTGAGCCAGCACAAGCAGCCCGCCAGCCTGCAAGCCGAGCAGCGTCCTCTCCCCGGCGGCGGCTATGCCGTGAGCGAGGCCTATTACCGTACCACCCCGCTTCCGAGCGTCACCGGGAGCTTGTTGCGCGAGGAGGGCACGCTCGAGTTCCTGCACCGCTGGGAGGATCTGGTCGGGGGGCTGTGCCAGTGCGGGTTCGTGATTGAGGATCTCGTCGAACCGTTTCATGCCGAGCTCGATGCCACCGAGGATTCCTTCGGGTTGCGTGCCCGGTACCTTCCTCCCTACGTGCGGATCAAGGCCCGCCGGGTGTCCGATCCGACTGGAACCGTCGAGACGCGCGCCCTCTGGACTCCCTGAGGCGCCGGCCGCCCGCCGGGCCCGGGGGCTAGTCGCGCCGCCGGTGAATGAAGATCGAATTCTGGCTGACCACGGTCAGCCCTTCGACGGCGGAACCCCAGTGCTGTTCCGATTTCGCATGGTCGACGGCCTCGATCACTCCCACGGTGTCGTAGTGGTCCGTGAGATATTTCTGGAGCCACTCCTGAAACTGCGTCAGGTCAGCTCCGGTTTGGCTGAACCAGGAATTGTGGTGTGCGAAGTGCACGATGAATTTTGGCTGGGCAGCTTCGATCTCTTCCCGCACTTGTTTCTGAAGCCGGAGTGCATAGGGGTTGGGCTCTGTCAGCGGGTACATGTAGATGTGCCCCGTTGCCGAGCGGCGACGTGCATAGAAGAAGACCTCCGGCTCCGAACCCAGAATGGCGATCCGGTCGGCGGGCGTGGTCTCGGCCGCCAGGTACTTGCTGAGGTCGACGGCATCGCGGAAGGGGCACGCACCGTACAACTCGATTGACAGGGTGTTGGCGTCGAGCGGCGCGTAAAAGGTCGCCAGCCGGCCGATCGGCCAACTCACAATCAACGCCAGCAGGAACAGCGGCAGCCAGCGTCCGCCTCCCTGGGTGCGATAGGCGTCGGCGAGCCCTTGCCAGCCCCAGGCCGCCAGGAGGGCGATCGGCAGCGCAGCCAGGACAAAGTAGTGATGCCGGTAATAGCCCCCCGGCACAATGGCCGCGGCGCAGCCGGCGGCGAGCAACAGCATGAGCGTTCTCCAGCGCCGCGCCGCCGGATACCAGAAGAGGACCGTCAGGCCCAGCAGTCCCATGAGCCAGAGCGGCCAGACGTATTCCAGTTGCGTGCGGACCGCGGGTATCACTTGCCGCAGCTGGACCTCCAACGGAACGAGCGTCACGTATTTCTGGGGATAGACGAACGTCCAGAAAACAAAATCTCCGAGCGTGCCGGTCGCCGCGAACACGACCACGCAGATCGCCAGCGGGATGAAGGAACCGCTCGCCAGGGCCGCCAGTTCGCGCAGGATGCCCAATGGATCGCGTTGCCAGCGCGCTGGTTCGCGGAGCGCCACGAACGCGAGCCCCAGGACCGGAAAGACGAATCCATGCTGCTTGGAGAGAAACGCCAGCCCAAAGGCCAGTCCTCCCAG
>JAEUIK010000323.1 GCA_016793185.1 Planctomycetaceae bacterium
CTGGACCAGAACGCCTTGTGCCAAACTACTTTCGAATATCCAGACGTCGAATGATGTCGAGATACCGAGCCGGTGTCACGCGGCGCAGGTAGTCCAGCAACCGCCGGCGGCGGCTGACCATCATCAGCAATCCGCGTCGTCCGGCATGGTCCTTCTTGTGGGTCCGCAGGTGCTCGGTGAGCTCGCCGATCCGGTTGGTGAGGATCGCGATCTGCACCTCGGGCGATCCCGTGTCCTCGTCGTTGCGGCGAAACCCGCCAATCAGTTCCTGCTTCCGCTCTCTCGTAATTGTCATCTGAAACCGCGATTCCTCTTGGGGAGGCCAAACTTGCTAGTTCCCAACGGGTTGCGTCCTCTCGGCCAATCCCCATTCGAGGGGAACGACCCTGGGAATCGCCAACCGTGCCGGGACCTGGCAATCGTCTTGCCAGCACCCCATCCGACTAGACCTATTCCTAAGTTTTGTCACCACTTAAACGCACTAATGTATCAGCCGCGCGAGGATTTGCAACCGCAAACGAGAGGGGGATTTGCGGGCGAGACCCGACCACGCCTCAACCCCCGCGGATGCCGGTTTCGGCTTTCCGAGGGTGTCGATTGGTCGTCTTGCGGGACCAATTGCCGCCCGGCTTAGCCTGTCGGCCGGCTATGCCGCTGGTCGTGGACGACGTCCCAGGCCAGGCCGAGCTTCTCGAGCGCGCAGATCGCCCAGTAGGTGACGTCGACCTCCCACCAGCGGTGGCCGTGGCGCGCCATGCGCTGGTACGCGTGGTGGTTATTGTGCCACCCTTCGCCGTAGGTCAGCAGTCCCACCCACCAGAGGTTCCGGCTGTCGTCGCGGGTTTCGTAGTTCCGGTAGCCCCAGATGTGGCTGGCGGAATTGACGAACCAGGTGGCGTGCAGCACGTAGACCAGCCGCACGAACATGCCATACACGACGAAGGAGACGCCGGTGTTGAAGTTCCAGCCGAAGTAGCCGACGGCGAACAGCCCCCCGCCCACCAGGAAGTACCACAGCAAAAAGGTCTTATCCAGGAGCTGCATTCCCCGGTCCTTGAGGATATCGGGGGCATAGCGCTTGTAGAGGGCGTTGTAATAGCCCCGATCGAAATGCGGGGCGAGCCAGAGCATGTGGCTCCACCACTTGCCGTGTCGCGGCGAGTGGGGGTCGCCTTCTTTGTCGCTGAAGGCGTGGTGCTTGCGGTGCTGCGCCACCCACATCAGCGGCGAGCCCTGGCCTGCCAGGTTGCCCAACAGGGCGATCACCCACCGCACGGGGCGGAAGGTCGTGAAGCTGGAGTGCGTCAGGAGTCGATGGTAACCGAGGCAAATGCCGATTCCCCCTGTGACCCACCCCAGCACCAGCGCGATCACGACCCCCTTCCAGGTGAAGTAGAACGGGGCCGCCAGCGCGCCGATGTGCAAGAAGACGAGCCAAATGACCGAAGGCCAGGCAATCCCGGCCCGGATGCGCTCGCGAAAGGGGCGAAAAACGGCTGGTCCGGCTGGATCGAGCTCGCCGGTCGCGGCGGTCTCGGCCGATTCCAAAACGCTTTCCGCTGCCAGACTCGGCGCGGGCGAGGGCGAAACCACGGGGCTGTCCAACATCGGTGCCGACAGTTCACTCATTTCGCTCGACACGCTCTCCACTCCTCTCGAAGTTCGTCTCGGGTTGATGGCTCACGCCGCGAGATCAGCCGGACATTCGGTCGCGGGCCGGCGGCGCTTCCTACTCGAATTGGCAACAGGCAGGTGCAGCTTGGCGGCGGCCCACGCCGCTCGCAAACCGCTGCTGAATCCTAGCAGTCGGCAACGTCCCGACAATGCACAACCAGCGGCCCGGGCACCAGGCAGCCGCAGAAACTTTCCGATTCGGCGGAGGCGTCGGAGCCAGCGCCCGTCTGGCGGGGGCTTCGCCCTGGCCGCGGGTCTCCGCGGGTCTTTCTCGCCACATCGTGCGCGGTGATTACCACCCCCCCAACGCGATTCAGTGTACGGGAGGCTCCGGGGGTTGCAAAGACAAAAACATGCCTGCTGCGCGGCGTTTCGCGGAGTGAAACCCGATTGCGGACACGTGCGGCGCAGGCACACGAATCGCGTGCGAACCAGCCCACGATAACGTGCGCGGCGGCGCGCGGTTCGCCGGCACCGGAACTGCTGGCACGATCGCGCCGGGACGCACATCCCCCGTTAACCGCGCGGCGGCGCGGCGGCCGCGGCTTCGCCCGCCATGATCGCTTCGGTCGCAGTCGCGCCCAGGCGTGTGACGCCCAGGGCACGCAACCGTGCGGCTTCGTCATACGTGCGGATCCCCCCGGCGGCTTTCACCTCGACCGCGGCCGTCGTCGCGGCGCGCATCAGCCGCACATCATGCTCGGTGGCGCCTCGATAGTTGTAGTTGCCGTCGGGGAGCTTGGTGTAACCGAATCCGGTGGAAGTTTTCACGAAATCGACCCCCGCCGCCTCGCAGATCCGGCACAGCCGGAGCTTTGGCTCGTCGCTCGGCAGAAAATCATTCTCGAAAATGACTTTGAGGATTGCGCCGTGCCGGTGGGCCACTTCGACCAAGGCGCGGATTTCCCGCTCGACGTAGTCCCAGTCGCCGCTCAGGACCTTGCCCACATTGACAACGGCGTCGAGTTCGACGGCGCCCGCCTGGCAGGCGTCGTCGGCCTCGGCCACTTTCGTGGCCGTGCTCGACGAACCGTGGGGAAAGCCGACCACCGTCCCCACCTTCACGGGGCTGCCGCGCAGCAGCTCGACCGCCAGCGGCACGGCATACGGCTTGATGCAGACGCTGGCCACCTCGTAGCGGCGGGCCAGCTCGCAGCCGGCACGCAGCTCGGCGTCCGTCAGGGTGGGGTGCAACAGCGAGTGATCGATCAGGCGGGCAATCGAAGCGGTCATCGCACTTCCTCTCGCAAGTTTCCCGGGGGCCACCCTTCGGATTCGCCGGCCGCGCATCCCGCCGGAATGCTGGCAGGCGTCGCGGCCAGCGATTAGCCTGACGCTCGCAGGCCAACAGTCAACCCATTCAGATGCGTCTCGGCAAACGGTGGCGTATGCGAACTCGCTGGACCTTCGCCATGGTGCTCCTTGCTCTGTGCGGTCTTCGCAGCGCGGCCTCCTCGGCCGCCGAGCAGCCCCGCGCCGGCGGTTACGATCGCCCCGCGCAGTTTCCGCAGCAAAGCCGCTCGGCGATTGTCGCCCGGCACGGCATCGTGGCCACGAGCCATCCGTTGGCGGCGCAGGCCGGGCTCGACGTCCTCCGCGCCGGCGGCACCGCGGCCGACGCCGCCATCGCGGCCAACGCCGTGATCGGATTGACCGAGCCCATGAGCTGCGGCATCGGCGGCGACCTGTTCGCACTCTACTGGGATGCCAGGTCGGGCAAGCTCTACGGTCTCAACGCCAGCGGGCGGAGTCCGCGCCGGCTCACGCGGCAGGTCTTTGCCCAGCAGGGGCTCGAGCGGATTCCCACCGCCGGACCCCTCTGCTGGTCGGTGCCGGGCTGCGTATCGGGCTGGGGCGAGCTCCGCGAGCGGTTTGGCACGAAGTCGCTCGGCGAACTACTCGCGCCGGCCATTCGCTACGCGCGCGAAGGCTTTCCCGTGACCGAAGTGATCGGTCGCGACTGGCAAGGGAGCGCGCGGTCGCTGGCCCGCTGGCCGACGACCTTCGCGACGTACTTTCCGCAGGGGCGCGCGCCGCAGGTGGGCGAGCTCTTCCAGAATCCGCGGCTCGCCGCGAGCCTGGAGCGAATCGCCGCGGATGGGCCCGACGCGTTTTACCGGGGGCCCATCGCCGCCGAGATTGTCGCCT
>JAEUIK010000776.1 GCA_016793185.1 Planctomycetaceae bacterium
GCCGACTCGTGCGCGCGATTGCCGCGACCGAGGTCTATGCATTGTCCAGCCAGGGAAGCGCGGGCGCGCCGCTGGCGGAGCGTCACGCCGAATGCTGGGCCGCGTTTCCGGTCACGCGTCTCAGACCCGAGCAAATCGCCCGCTCGCTCTACCAGGCCCGCTCGTTGGAGACCGTCGATCAAGACACGTCGCTCTTGCTGCGATTCGCCAAGTTCGTCGGACAGAGCGAGTTTGTCGAGCGCAACGGGGACCTGGGAGAGGACGAGCTGTCGCCGAACCGCAGCACGATTCCCCAGCGGCTGCTGCTCATGAATGGCAAGCAAGTGCGCGAAACGATCGACGAGAGCAACTTCGTCAACGCATCAGGCCGGATCGCCCAGCTGGCGCCGGACGATGCCAAAGCGGTCGAGATCGCCTATCTGACGATCCTCACGCGCCGCCCCACGGCGGCGGAAAGCGTGTACTTCGTCGCCGAACTCTCGCCGCTGCGAGATAAGGAGCGGGCGCGCCGGATCGAGGATCTCTGCTGGACGCTCGTGAATTCAATGGAATTCGGCTGGAACCATTAACTCCAGGTGCGGGCGACCGCGCGACTTTCGAGCCAGGAGGAACGCATGACGGGTCGCGGCACACGCGTGACGAGCGAGACGTCGCGACTGTCGCGGCGCAGCGCACTCGGCATCGCCGGAGCCGGCGCTATCGGCTGGCTGACGCCGGTCGCCGAACTTCTCGCGCGGCAGGCCGAGGCTCAGCCGCGTCAGCCGGCTCGATCGGTGATCGTCCTCTGGCTGGCCGGGGGTCCCAGCCAGCTCGAGACCTTCGATCCCCATCCCCAGTCGGCCCATGCCGGCGGCACCCAGGCTATCGCGACTTCCGCGCCGGGAATGCAATTGGCCGCAGGCTTGGAGCAGGTTGCCGCCGAGGCGCACTCGCTCGCGCTGGTGCGGTCGCTCGTCAGCCCCGAGGCCGACCATGAGCGCGGCACTTACGTGGGCCGCACCGGCTACGCCCCTGATCCGACCGCCGTGCATCCCTCGCTGGGGGCGATCTGCTGCCACGAGCTCTCCGCCGAGAGCGTCGAGATCCCGCGGCACATTTCCATCATGTCCGGCCAATGGCCCAGCCGCGGCGGCTACCTGGGTGCCGAGTTCGATGCCTTCAAGACGCTCGACCCGCGCTTGCCGATTCCCGACCTGCGAGCCCCCGTTTCGGACCAGCGCCTGCAGCGGCGGATGCGCGACCTCGACGTGGTCGATCGAACCTTTCTTCGCGGCCGCGAAGCACAGCTCGCGGGAAGTCCCGATCGCGAGCTCACCCAGCGTGCCCGGGCGATGATGTCGTCGGAGCAATTACGCGCGTTTCAAGTCGACGACGAGCCGCGTTCCGTGCAGCAGAGGTACGGCGACACGCCCTTCGGACGGGGCTGCCTGGCGGCGCGCCGCTTGATCGAGGTCGGCGTGCGCTGCGTCGAGATCACGCTCGGCGGCTGGGACAGCCATGTGGACAATCACGCGATCCATCAGCAGCTCGTCGGGGTCCTCGATCCCGCGCTGGCGGCGCTCCTGGCCGAGCTGCGCGAACGCGAACAGCTCGAGCACACGCTGGTCCTCTGCGGCGGCGAGTTCGGGCGAACTCCCCAGCTGAATCCCTTGGGAGGCCGCGACCATTGGCCGCACGGCTTTAGCGCGCTCGTGGCGGGCGGCCCGATTCGGGGGGGCGCCGTCGTGGGCGAAACCGACCCGGCCGGCAGTCGCAAAGTGGTCGAGCCGCATTCCTATGCGGACCTGCACGCCACGCTGTTGACCGCCTTGGGGATCGATCCGCGGAAGGAGCTCCTGACGCCAATCGGCCGGCCGTTGAAGTTGAGCGAAGGTACGCCAATCGCCAAACTACTCGGCTGACTCGCAGGTTTGTGAGCTTCGGTCGCCGAGGTTCGTGGCCTCGAATCGGTCGTCGTCTGCAGCCGGGGTCTGCGACCGCGAGTCCTTCTCCCCGCGCTGCGGGGAGAAGGTGGCCGACAGGCCGGATGAGGGGCCGCGCGGGTTGGCGTCGAACGAACAACCGCAGCGCAACGTCGACAGCAGCGCAGAGCCCCCTCACCCTAACCCTCTCCCCGGAGTACCGGGGCGAGGGCGAATTACAGCCGGCCTCGGAGAGGCCAGCTACAGAGGGCGAATCACAGCCCTTCTCCCCGCGCTGCGGGGAGAAGGTGGCCGCAGGCCGGATGAGGGGCGGCGTGGGTTGGCGTCGCATCAACAACAGCGATGGAACGTCGAGAGCAGGGCGAAGGCCCCTCACCCTAACCCTCTCCCCGGAGTACCGGGGCGAGGGGATGGAGGAGCCGGCCTCGGAGAGGCCAGCTACAGCGGGCGAATCACAGCCCTTCTCCCCGCGCTGCGGGGAGAAGGTGGCCGACAGGCCGGAGGGGGGGCCGCGCGGGTTGGCGGCGAACTACCACCCCCAGCGCA
>JAEUIK010000452.1 GCA_016793185.1 Planctomycetaceae bacterium
CCCACCCGATGCAGCGCGTCGGCGAGCGTCACCAGCACCTCGACGCGGTCATCGGGCCCAACCTCGGCGGGCAAAGCGGCCGCTGAATTCGCTACCGCAACCAGATGCGACGCCCGATCCATTGCGAACTCCGGTGTCAGCTGCCCGATCCAGCCTCGCGCGACGCCGTCCCGTCCGTTATAAACGGCCGGCTGTCGATTCGGCCTGGAGTTCGGCGATCATGTCGCGCGTGGCTGCGGCCACGGCGTCTTGCCAACCCCGAGCGCCGAAGCGCTCGGCGTAGGGGGCCCGTGCGTGTGCGAAGATCAGCCCGCGCGAATTGTTGATCACCGCCCCCAAGCCCTGGCTGTCGAAGGCGCCGGCGACGTCCCGGGCGCCTCCTCCCTGGGCTCCGTAGCCGGGCACCAGCAGCCAGCTCGTAGGCATTGCCCCGCGGAGTTCGGCGAGTTGCGCGCTGTACGTCGCGCCCACGACCGCGCCGATGGCGCCGTAGCCGCAGGCGGCCCGCGATGCGGCGGCATACTGTTCGACCAGCTGCGCGACATGTCGATAGAGCGGCGCGCCATCCGCAATGAGATCCTGGAACCGCCCGCCGCCGGGATTCGATGTCTTGACGAGCACGAAGATCCCCGCGTCACGGGCTTGTGCCGTCTCGACGAATGGCGCGAGACTGTCGTCCCCCAGATAAGGGCTCACGGTCAGTGCGTCCGCACCCCAGGGGCTCAGGCCCGGCGCTCCGAGGTAGGCGTCGGCGTAGGCTTCGGCAGTCGACCCGATGTCGTTGCGCTTGCCATCGAGCACGACCATCAGCCCGGCTCGATGGGCGTAGTCGAGGACCTCGGCCAGGGCCGTCATGCCCGCGGGGCCCAACTGTTCGAAGAAGGCCGCCTGCGGCTTGACGCCGGGAACCAGCCCCTGCACGGCATCGATCACGCCGCGGCAAAACGCCGCGTAGACCTGTGCCACCGCCGTACGGTCCGCCGGGTCGACTCCGGCCCGGAGAGGCTCGGGCAGCTGCTCCCAACGCGGATCGAGACCGGCGAGAATCGGGGCTCGTGTGCGCCGAACGGCAGCGGCGAGACGATCGGAAAAGCTCATTGCGGCGGTCTGCTCAACCAGGCGAATCCAGAATGCGACCTCTGGCCGCATCCGAACATTGCCCTGGCGAATTGTCAAGGTGCCCCCTGGGGGAGCGTGCGCTCAACGCGTCTTGCCGCGGGGCGCCGGCCGGCGGACCAGATTCTCCGCGCCGCTGGCGTAAACCGTCGGGTCGTCGATCACCCAGTTCGTCGACCAGCGCCGACCGTCGTTGCTGTTGAAGACGTCGAAAAAGACGTTGATGAACTGCGTACACTGAAAGCCGTAGGGGTAGTGCGAAGCGATGCGATCAGCCGAAGTGAGGTCGTCGACCCCCGGGCGGGCGAAATAGTGAACCCGGCCATCGGGGCTGAACGACATCCCCAGCGTCCACCAACCGGTTTCCTTGATCGTCATCTTGGTATAGTCGCCCCCTGGTTCCGACGCGCGGATCACCAGTTGAGCGACTGGCGGCCGCGAGCGGCCCCCGGCGTTCAGGCGGAAGAACATGCCGGGCCAGTACGGTTCCGTTTCTTTCTTCTTCTCATTCAGCCCGCGGACAGTCGTCCGAAAGCCAAACGACGAGCCGGTGGCCGCCTCCCACTCTTCGAGCGGCGGCACGAAGACGCGGACCACCACGCTGGGCGACCGCGAGACGGGAATGCTCCGGCCAATCCGTTCGCGGACTCCTAGGAACAGATCGTCCTGCGCACGCTTGCCGTCGGGCTTGCCCGGAACCCCGGTAAACTGCGAAGCGATCAGCAGCGAGCCCGTGCTGCCGGGCAGCCCCCCCTCGGGCGTCGAGACTCGGCGCACGACGTCGGGCTGCCCGCGATCGGTTCCCTCGTACCAGCGGCCATTGAGCGACCGGCCGCCGGGGTTGCGCGCCCGGCCGTCGACGTCGGCGCTGTTCTTAGGCAGCCGTTGATCGTACGACCAGTTGGGGTCTTCAAAATCATCCCCGACCAAAGGTACGGGAACGCTGCTGCCCGGCACGGGAGCGGCGGCGCTCGTGTAGGGCACGCAGCCCACTGCTAGCACCAACCCGGCAAAAGTGGCAGTGGCGACACCGCGGAGCATTTCAACCCGCCGGGCGAAGCGACGGGATGTCCGCGGGGTGAGGCGGTCCCCCCGACGTAGCGCTGCGAACGACGAACCGATACCTTGGCAGATCGACGGCATGAGCTGGCCCTCTGGCGGTGACGCGTTGGGTTCCGTCCAACTTCCGGAGCGCGAAAAAGGCTCGTGCCAGCCCGCAATGTGCTGGCACCCGAACAACGCGCGACAATGCCGGATAAATCGTTTATCGGTGGGGTCCAATTGCGGGGTGCAGCGATTCGCGGCGAATTCTCGCGGCGATCTCGCACCCACCTCCCGCGGTTGTGCCGTCGCAGGGGTGCGGGGGAGCGCGCTCGAGCACGGCAACGAGCTCGCTCAACGGCTCGAGCGGAGGCGGTCGAAGTTGCGCTCTTGCGCAATCGCGGGCGAAACGGGACTGGAAAAGCGCGACCCGTATTGTCGCGCAGCAGCCATTCCGACAAAATGCTCGCGAACAACGAAGCGGCTTCACGAAATAACTCATAACTGGCCGCGTGCAAGCAGGGCGCCGCGGTCGAGTTAGCCAGGGCAGCGATACGTCCTGCTCCCTATCCAGCGCAGGGAGTGTGCTCGATGGAAGGTCCGCACGTCGTTGTCATCGATGACGATTTGGCCGTCCGCCAGTTGATCAG
>JAEUIK010000453.1 GCA_016793185.1 Planctomycetaceae bacterium
CATCGGCCACGGCCAGCGCCACGCGCTCGATCGCGTCAAGCTCCCCGACGGCGACCACCATATCTTTGGCGCGCGCGACGTCGGCAAGCTGAGCTCGTCGCATGGGCTGCCAATTGCATTTTTTCTGGCCTGCTACACCGGCGCCTTCGACGACAAGCGCGACTGCCTGGCCGAGGATTTGCTCCGCGCTCCCGGGGGGCCGGTGGCGGTTGTCAGCGGCTCGCGGGTGACGATGCCCTACGCGATGACCGTGATGGCCACGGCGGTGGTCGACGCCTGCTTTGTTGAAAAGCAGCCGACCCTGGGCGAGATCCTGCTGGCCGCCAAGCGCAACATGGTCCTCAGCCCGCGCGACAGCGAGACGGCCAAATCGATGGACCTGCTGGCGCGCACGCTCAATCCGCAGAACAAGGATCTGGCCGCCGAGCGTCAGGAACACGTGCTGATGTTCAACCTGATCGGCGATCCGCTGCTCCAATTGCGGCAGCCGCAGGAGATCGAGCTCGAGGTTCCCTCCGAGGCGGCGCCGGGCTCGAGGCTGCGCGTTTCGGGCCGGAGCCCCGTGCCGGGAACGGCAACCATTGAGCTCGTCGTGCGGCGCGATCGCCTGACGTTTCGACCGCCGGTACGCAAGGCCTACAATGGCTCGGACGCGGCGCTGGCCGCCTACGAAGAGATCTATCGCCGGGCGAACGACCCCTGTTTTGCGTCCGCGACCTGCACCGTCGCGGGGAGCGAGTTCACGGCCGAGTTGCCGGTGCCCGACGATGCGCGCGGCCCCTGCCATGTGCGCGTGTTTATCGAAGGGAAGGAAGATTTTGCCCTCGGCGCGGCAGATTTGACAATCCAGCGGGCCGCCGCGGCGGCGACAACACGCTAGACTTACCAGTGGCGCCGCGTGCCCGAGCCGGATTGGCTCGACAGTTGCACTGGCGGGAACTGCACCGGCGGGAACTCGCTCGCCGACCAGACCGCGCGAGTGCTATCGGACTGTGCCCCTGGACGTCGAACGGCTCTCTCCATGGCTGAAGCTGCTTCTCCCACACCGAGTCCTGCTCCGAGCACTGCTCCGAGCCCTCCTACCCGAGGACGCCGCTGGTTGCGGCGGCTGCTGATCGGACTGGTGGGCGGGGCGCTGCTGCTTGCCGCATCTCCTTATATTGCCGCGCAGGCCCCCTTCCGGAACTGGCTGCTGGGGGCCGCGCTCCGGCAGCTCAACGGGCGGGTCGAGGCGGGAAGTGCGACGTTCGACTGGTTCCAGCCGATCGCCCTCTACGATTTGCAAGTCCACCCTCCGGAGGGACCGCCCGTGCTGGTCGTGCCCGCCGTGCAGGGGAGCATTCCCCTCTGGAAGATCCTGCGGGATCCTTCGAATCTTGGCGTCTTTCGCATCGATCACCCCCGCGTCGAGATCGAGTTGCGCGAAGGAGGGAGCACGGTCGCCGATCTGCTCGCCAAGATCGAGAAGGAACCGCAGCCCGACGACCAGCAGCCGGACGCCGACAAGCTGGCCGGCGGGGCCAGCATCGGAGTCGACCTGATTTCCGGTTCGTTGACAGTTCGCCGGCGGGGGGCCGACCGCTCGTGGAGCGCCCGCGAGATCCAGCTTTCGGCCCGGGTCGAGCCGGCCGTGGCGGGCCAGCAGCGTGCGCTGACCGTCGCGCCGGGGCGCGTGCTCGATCACATCGCGATCACGCCCGAGGTTTGCGACGACTTCCTCAAGTACCTCGCGCCGACGTTGGCCAAGGTCACTCGCGCCGGCGGGTCGTTCTCGCTCGATCTCGACGAATGCCGCTTGCCGCTGGAAATGCCCCGGCAAGGGGACGTGTTGGGGCGGCTCACGCTGCACGATATCCAGGCGGGCCCCGGCCCGATGGTCGAGCAGATCGCCCTGATGTTCGGCGTCCCCGACGCCAATCAATTGGCCAAGGAACAGGTCGTCGAGTTTCAATTGCAGGACGAGCGGGCGTACCACCGCGATCTCGTGCTCGCCGTCGGTCCGATGGCGATGGGAACCGAAGGCTCGGTGGGCCTGGCCGATCAATCGCTCGACTTGCTGCTGAACGTCCGCTTGCCGAAGTTCGCCAACGAAACGGCCCCTGTCCGCGCGGCCCTTAGCGGCCAGACGCTCAATCTGCCCATTCAGGGGACGCTCGCCCAACCGCAGATCGCGACCCATGTGCTGCGCGACAGCGGCCTGGGAGTGCTCTCGGGCGTGCTCGATTCGCTACTACAAGGAAAGCCGCTCACGGCCGACGCCATCGACGGCGCGCTGCGTGACGGAGGCCTGGTCGGCAACGGTCCCACGCTCCCCCCTCCGGCGCAACCGGAGAGCGGTGCGAACCCGGATCCCACGGCATCCCCGGCGCCCCCGGCGGTCAACGCCGCCGAACTGGCGGCGCCGGCGGCGCAGTTGGTGGAAGAACTGTTGCGCCAGCGCGCGGCCAATCTGGAGCGCCGCCGCGCGGAGGCAGCCGCCAATCCCAATGGCTCGCCGACGGAAACGGTGCCTCCAGCCGGGCGGCCGATTCGCCGCGGCGCACGGCGCTTGCTCGACGCGCTGACCAGGCCCCCTGCCGACGCGAACACCCCTCCCGCCAATAATCCGCAACCCGTGCCAACGCCGGATGTGTGAGCGCGGCACTGGAGGAATGCGGTACGGTATGAGCGCGGGATTGAGTGAGCCAACCGCTGCGCGAGCGCATATTAGTACTTCCGCGGATTGACGCGCGCCTGCACGCGGAGCGGTACTCCCTGGATGCGCAGGAATCCTTCCGCGTCGGTCTGATCGTACGACGTTTCGCCCCCCTCCATGCTGGCGATGCCTTCGTCGTACAGGCTGAGCGGGCTGGTCCGACTGGCGATGTCGATGTTCCCCTTGTAGAGCTGCAACTCGACCTCGCCCGAGACCGGTTGTTGCGCCTGGCGAATGAAGGCCAGCAAGGCGTCCATCTTCGAGCAGTACCAGAATCCGTAATAGACCATCTCGGCGACTTCGGGCGCGAGCCGATCGCGGAGGTGCATCAGGTCGCGGTCGAGCGTCAGTTGTTCAATCGCGCGGTGCCCGGCGTAGAGCAGGGTCATGCCGGGGGCCTCGTAGACACCGCGGCTCTTCATTCCCACGAAGCGGTTCTCGACCATGTCGATCCGGCCGATCCCATTGCGGCCGCCGATGCGGTTCAGCTCGAGCACCAGTTCGTGGGCCGGCAGCTTGCGGCCGTTCACCGACACCGGCACGCCCGACTCGAACGCTAGCGTGACCTTCTCGGGCTGGTCCGGCGCCCGCCGGGGCGAGACGCTCATGCCAAAGTCGACCAGCTCGACGCCATTGACCGTGAGGCTCTCGAGCTTGCCCGCCTCGTAGCTGATGTGCAGGCAGTTCTCGTCGCTGGAATAGGGCTTGGCGATGCTGGCCTTGACGGGGATCTTCTTCTCCTCGCAAAAGGCGATCATCTCGCGGCGGCCGGGGAAGAGCTGGCGAAACTTGGGAATGCGCCAGGGAGCGATGATTTGGATGGTGGGTTCGAGCGCCTCGGCCGCCAGCTGGAACCGGCACTGGTCGTTTCCTTTGCCGGTGGCGCCGTGCGCAAACGCCTTGGCCCCGACCTCGCGGGCGACGGCCAGGCACGCCCGCGAGATGATCGGCCGGGCGATCGAGGTCCCCAAGAGGTAGACCCCTTCGTACTTCGCCTGCCATTGCAGCACGGGAAAGGCAAAGTCGCGGCAGAGCTCCTCGCGGACATCGACGATGCGGGCCGTGCGCGCGCCGCAGTTGCGCGCCTTCTCGAGTATCGCCTGGCGATCTTCGCAAGGCTGGCCGAGATCGACATACACGGCATGCACGTCCCAACCTTCGTCCAGCAACCAACCGAGAATGACCGAAGTGTCGAGGCCGCCTGAATAGGCCAGAACGCAACTTGGCATGGCAAGGTAACCCGAGAGGAGTACAGGGGTGGCGGTTAGCGCGCGGACGGCAGGCCGGAGGCGCGGGACTCAGCACAGGAGGCGGAAAGAGTCACGCGGGTTCGCTCCAGCCAGGTTCCGGCCGGCGCCCAGCCGGGCCCCGGCAGCAGGTTCCGCCGGCGCCGAAGGGGGCATTGTGTTCGTCGGCGGGCGAATCCACAAGTGCCCCGCCCGCGGCTCGAGCAGGGGGCGGCGGTTCGCGCGAAAAAAAAAGCCGCTGGGAAGCGTTGCGGCTTCCCAGCGGCCTTAAACGATCCAACACAATCTCTGACGTGCGACTAGGCGGCCTTGCGGCGGCGAGCCAGAACCGTCAGGCCCACGGCGCCCAGTCCCATGAGGACGAACGACGAGGGTTCGGGAATCACAGCCGACATGACGGC
>JAEUIK010000532.1 GCA_016793185.1 Planctomycetaceae bacterium
GCTCGAAAAACTGCCGGCGCGTCGAGTGCTTGAGGTGTGCGAGCAGCGGGTCCATCACTCAGCCCTTGGTGATCAACTCGTCCAGGTTCAACAGCACGTTCGCGACGACGGTCCAGGCGGCCCAATCGACGGGGTCGAGCGCAGGCCCGTTCGCGGACTCGGTCGCCGCCGCGGCTTCGCTCTCGCGGGACACGAGCCGGGCCGCGGCCGTGGGGTCGGCCGCGAAGTGATCGCGCGCGTCGCGCCACAGCGCCGCCAGCTGCGCCGACTCGTCGGCGCCCGGGTCGCGCGCCAGGCAGAGCCGGAAGAGGTACCGCAGCCGGGCCGGCAGATCGGCGCCAGACTCAGGTTCCAACAGCCCCCGCCGCGCCAGGGCCTGCGCGCATTCGACGTAGGCCGGATCGTTCAGCACCGTCAGCGCCTGTAGCGGCGTGTTGGTTCGCGGGCGGCGCACAACGCACAACTCGCGGCTGGGGGCGTCGAAGCTGCTGAAGGCGGGGTACGGCGCCGTCCGCCGCCAGAAGGTGTAGATCGCCCGCCGGTAGCGATCGCCCCCCGTCGCGTTGCGCCACGTGTCGCTGCTGTAGGGCATGTTCCACACGCCCTCAGGCTGGGGCGGCATGACGCTCGGCCCGCCGCGCGTGGCGTTCAGCAAGCCGCTCAGCGCCAGGGCCTGATCGCGAATCTGCTCGGCGTCGAGACGCACGCGCGGACCGCGCGCCAGCAACCGGTTCTCGGGATCGCGCGCCAGCAGCTCCGGCGTCGCACGCGACTGCTGGCGATAAGTGGCCGAGCCGGTGATCAATCGATGCAGCACGCGCAGGTCCCACCCCTGCTCCATCAGCTCGACCGCCAGCCAGTCGAGCAGCTCCGGGTGCGAGGGGGCCTCGCCGCGGGTACCGAAATCCTCGCTCGTCCGCACCAGGCCGATGCCGAAGTACTGCTCCCAGATCCGATTGACCACGACCCGCGCCGTCAGCGGGTTCTGTCGATCGACGAGCCACCGGGCGAACGTCAACCGGTTGCGCGGCTGGTCCGGCGGCAGTGGATGCAGCACGGCCGGCGTCTGCGGCTGCACCTCGTCTCCCTGGTTCAAGAAGCTGCCGCGAATATGCATCCGCGTCGTGCGCGGCTGGTCGAGCTCGACCAGCACGGGCGCTGTCGGCGGCTTGGGAATCGCCGCTTCGAGCTTCGCAAACTGCTCGCGCTGGGCGGCCAGTTCGGGGGCAATTGTGCGATAGTACGCGGCCAACGTTTGAGATTCGTCGGGCGTGCGGGCGTCGATCCCCTTCTCCAGGATCGTCAGCATGTCGCGCGGGATCGAGTTCGCTGCCGGCGGCTCGGCAGCAGTCGTGGCCGCCAGACGGAAGCGCCCCAACAGATGCCGCTCGTGAGGCGAGCGGTGCGCCAGCGCGAACTTGAGCGAGACGGCGCCATCCGTCCGAAGTGGCTTGGCGACGACGAAGACCGCCTCCTGCGCTTGCCCCGTCTGCGGAGCAATCCCCCAGCCGGTGTCGTCCTTTTCATCCAGCACATGCTTGATCGGAAACTTGTCTTGCGCGTGTCGGGCCGTGGGGTTCTTGAGCTTGATGGGCGTCTCCACGGCGGGCGCACCCTCCGTCGCGGGCTGCACGTGCACGACGCGCAGCTCGCTGAGCACGAAATTCCCCTCCGCCCGGCCTGGCCCTTTTTGTGGAAGCGAATCGTCGGGCAGCGCCTCAAGCCGAAACGCGGTGATCCCCTGCAGCTCGGTCGCGACGGCGACCGTATAGGTCTCCTGCGCGGGCGTTTCGCCGCCGGCCAGTACCGAGCGGTCGGAGCCGATGGTCAAGGTCGAGCCCTGCTCGGCCGCGACCTCGATCGGCTCCAGCACTTGCCAGCCGGCTTGCTGCGCGCGAGTTTGCTCCTCCCACCGCTGCTGGGCCACGGCGAGCTCCGGCGTGGCGGTGTCGAGCACCTGTCGCACCGCAGCCATCTCGGCGCGGAGCCGCGCGGTCTCGGCGACCATCTCGGGCGTGGGCGCTTCGATCGTCGGGGCCAGGTCGTTTGTGTCCGTGTCGGCCGTGTTGTTGAAGATCGCGAAAAGCTGGAAGTACTCGCGCTGCGTGAACGGGTCGTACTTGTGGGTGTGGCACTGCGCACAGGCCATCGTGGTTCCCATCCAGACGGTCATCGTCGTGTTCACGCGATCGACGACCGCCGCCACCCGAAATTCCTCGTCGTCGGTCCCCCCCTCGGTGTTGTTCATCGTGTTGCGATGAAAACCCGTGGCGATACGCTGCTCGAGCGTGGGATTGGGCAGCAGGTCCCCCGCCAACTGCTCGATCGTGAACTGATCGAACGGCATGTGCCGCGTGAATGCGTCGATGACCCAGTCACGGTAGCGCCACATCGTGCGGCGATCGTCCTTCTCGTAGCCATTCGTGTCGGCGTAGCGCGCCAGATCGAGCCAGACGCGCGTCCAGCGCTCCCCCTGGGCAGGCGAGGCCAGCAGGCGTTCGATCTGTTGTTCGTGCGCGTCAGCGCGGCTATCGAGGAGGTAGTCGTCGAGTTCGGCCGCCGTGGGAGGAAGGCCAGTCAGGTCGAGGCTCAACCGTCGCAACAGCGGTCCACGTTCCGCCTCGGGCGCGGGAGCAAGTCCCTCGCTTTCGAGCCGGGCCAGGATGAAGTAATCGATCGCGTTGCGCGGCCAGTGCGGGCGTGCGACCGTCGGGAGGGGCGCTCGCTGGGGCGGCTGGTAGGCCCAATGGCTGCTGTGGACGCGCTCCGCGCCGGCGGCCTCGGCCGGCCACGACAGGCCGGCATCGACCCATCTGCGCACCAGCGCGACCTGCTCGGCAGTCAGGCGATCGCCTTCCCCCTCCGGGGGCATAACGTGCTCGGGATCGTCGCCCGAAATGTACTGGACCAGGCGACTCTCGCCACTCTTGCCGGCGACGAGCACTGCCCCCCCGTCCCCCCCCTGCAGGGCGCTGTCGCGCACATCGAGCCGAAGCCCCGACTCCTGTTTCTCGGGGCCGTGGCATTTGAAGCAGCTCGCCGCCAGCAACGGGCGAATGTCGCGGACGAAGTCCACGGCGCCGTTCGCCGGGGCCGGAGTCGCCGTCGGCTCTTCAGCGAGCAGTCCGGCCGCGGATAGCGCGATGCCCCACGCTGCACAAACGGCAGCGGCGCAGTGACCAATCAATCCGGGCAGCGACCGGGCGGGCATCGGCGGCGGGTCCCCAAGCAAGGCGTCGCGGAGAAGCCTCGATTATAGCCATGTCGCACTCTGGACACACGCTTTTCCCCGGGGCTGATTCCGGTCTGCCCGCGGCGCCCGGACTACTTGATCGCCGAATAGTCGGTCGGCGCGAGAAAGCGCGATTCGACCTTCGAGACGAGCGGGCCGTCCTTGTGCGATTCCTTGTAGACCGCCTGCCATTCGGGATCGGCCATGAAGGCCTTCCACGACGCCTCGCGGGCTTCGCGGCTCGGGTAGGCCAGCAGGTAGACCAGCGTGTTTTCGCTTCCTGGGCCTTCCGTCGGCGTCCAATAGCCGATGTTCGTCATGCCATGCTTTGCGAACAGCTTCGTCGTGTGCTCACGGAAGCGTTTGTGCAGCGCCTCGAACTTGCCGTCATGGGCGATGTAAGTGCGCATTTCGAACAGCCGCGGCGCCGAGGCATCGTTCGCATCGTCGGCGGCGGCGTGCAGGTTCCGTTGCGGCCTGAAGGTGGATCCCAGCGCCAACGCCACGAGCACCAACAACCCCAAGCCCACCAGCCGCCCGGTCGCGTTCTGCCGCATCATCGCACTCCTTAAAGCAAATTGCCTGCCCGCCACACTCATCGCGCCGCGCGCCGTCGGGCGGCGATCATCCACCCCGCCAGCGCCGGCAGACCGACTGCCGCGAGCGCCAACGTCCCGGGTTCGGGCACCACAGCCAACGCCGCCAGGGCCGGGGCGTAGTTGTCGGCCCAGATCGTGTAGTCGGCCCCGTCGACGGTCCCGTCGCCGGTGAAGTCGCCCTGAGTGAAGAGCGCTCCCGTCAACAGATAATTGTCAGCCCAGATCGTGTAGTCGGCCCCATCAACAAGCCCGTCGAAGTTTGCGTCCCCCGGCATTTGCGGAGCCAGCGTGATCTCCAGGGCGGGGCGGTTCGACGCTGCGGCACTCGCACTGAAGACGACGCCGACGTACATGCCCGCGTTGGAATTGAAGACGCTGTTGCGTTGTTCCAGCAGCAGTCCGAAGTTGCTCGCCGGCGCCGCGACCCAATCTCGAACGGCATCGGTCAAAGCAAAGCTGACGGTCTGATTGATCGCCGAGATCTTGGCGGTCGCGGCCAGTTCGGTTCCGGCGGACGGCAAGGTGTTCCAGTTGACCTTGGTTTCGCTCCAGGCGCTGGTCGCGGGGTAGGCGTCGACGTTGACGGAGAAACTCGCGCTCGGGTTGGCCACCGGAAAGCCCACGGTCGTGGCGTCCGTCACCCGCAGTTTGAGCGTGGCGCTCTGCACCTGTCCGGGGTAGACCAGGTTATTGCCGGCCAGGTCGAAGCGAATCAGCGACTTGATATCGTGCCCGGAACCGTCGGTCGTTGTGACCGCGAGCAATTGGCCGAAATTGAGCTTGCCGAGCGTGTAGTTGTCGAGATTGGTACTCGCGAGGAACTCATAGGCAAAGACGTCTTCGGAGGTCGCTTCGCCGGGTTGCAGGGTGAGCGTGGTCCCCCACGCTTGCGAAGAACCCCCGAGAAAGGCGGCCATGACGAGCAGGAGCGCCGCGACCCGGCCCGCCCCGCAAATGGATGAATCGTTCGACATCGACACCTCTCCTCTTCCTGCGAAACAGAGCCCCGCGGCGTTCCGGCCCGCGAGGTGGGAATTACGTATGGTGGTCGGGATTTCCGTCGACCGCAAGGGTCTGGTTATTCCCCCCTGGCGGTGGTGGTCGGCGGCCGGTTTTCGATCCGGTACAGATGGGTGTCGCTGCGGAGGAAAATCACGCCATCGACCGCGACCAGCGAGGCCAGCAACTGCCCCTCGATGGCGTTGGTCGCCACGAGCTCGAACTCCCGGCCGGGACGGATCACCGACGTCGTCCCCTCCTCATTGGAAAAGTAAAGTAACCCTCCCGCCAGAATTGGCGAGGCGGAGTACTTGCCGGGGACGCGCTGCCGCCAAACCTCCTCGCCCGTCAAGGCGTCGAGGCAGGTGCAGACCCCCTGATCGCTGACAAAGTAGATCTCGCTGCCCACCACGATCGGCGACGGATTGGCCGGCACCTGCTTGGGCGACTTCCAGACCACGTGCGATTCGGTCACGTTGCCGCGCCCGTCGGGCCGCACCGCCCACAGCTCGGGCTTGGTGAAGCCCGTGACGAAGTACACGAGCCCATGCGCGAACAGCGGGCGAGGGACCGTCGAGAAGGCTTTGTAGTGGACTTTCCAGATTTCGCCCCCGGTCAGCGGATCGTAAGCGGTCAGCCAATCGGCGCCAGGGCTCACCAACTGCTCGGCCTCGCCCACGCGGATCACCAAAGGCGTGGCGTAGGCCTTTTGCTGGTCCGGCTCGGGCGAGAGGGGTCCGCTGCGCCACGTCCACCACGCCACCTTGCCGGTGTGCTTGTCGAGGGCGACGACGAACTGCCGATCCATCCCGTCGCAATTGACGATCAGAAA
>JAEUIK010000572.1 GCA_016793185.1 Planctomycetaceae bacterium
CGCCCGGCACTTTGACCTGCGCGAGCGCGTGCTCTTTCTGCGGCAGTACTTCCAGGTTGCCAGGCTGCAGCCGGCGCACAAGCGGCTGGTCCGGCGGGTGTGGGCCAAACAGCGCTGGAAGGAATGGCGCCTTGGTCCGCACGTCTGATCCGCCAGCACCCGAGACACCACGCAAGTGAGATCACACCGATGAAGATCGGCATTGTCATCGAAGAGCTCGATCCCGCCCGGGGAGGCGCCCAGCAGTGGACCTGGCAGTTCGTCCGTTGGCTGGCGGCCGCCGGCCACGAAACGCACATCGTTGCCAGGCGCTTTGCCGACTGCGTCAAGGATGCCGGGTTCACGCTGCATCCGACCGTGCCGACGCGCACGCAGCTCGAATTCGGCGCCGCGGCCGAGAACGTTGTGCGGCAGCTCGAACTCGACGTCGTCCACGACATGGGGGACGGCTGGTGCTGCGACGTGTTGCAGCCGCACAACGGCGCTCGCGGCGCGGCCTTTCAGCAGAATCTGCGGTTGATCCCGGCCTGGCTGCGACCCTGGAAGCGTGCTTTGGCGGCCCTGCTGCCGCGCTATCGCAACTTCGCCGAGCTCTCGCGCCGCCAGTACGCCGCGGACGGCCGAGTTCTGATCGCGCTGTCGAAGATGGTGGCCGCCGATTTACAGCAGCATCACGGGGTGCCGCCGGGGCAGCTCCGTTTGATTTACAACGGAGTGAATTTCGAGCGCTTCTCGCCCGACCAGCGGAGTGCGCATCGCGCGGCGCTGCGCGACCAGCTGCGCGTCGCTGCCGACGAAACGCTCTTCTTGATCGTCGCGCACAACTTCGCCCTGAAGGGAGTGCCCGAGCTGATTCGCGCCGTGGCCGAGTTGGCCTGGGAAGGCCGGCCCGTGCGGCTGGCAATTGCCGGCGGCAAGCGCACCGGTTCCGCGGCACGGCTCGCGCGGCGGGTGGGGATCGCCGAGCGCGTGACGCTCTTGGGGTCGGTTCCCGACGCGGCTCCCTACTACGCCGCTTGCGACGTCTACGTGCAGCCGACGTTCTACGACCCGTGCAGCCTGGTGGTGCTCGAGGCGCTGGCCGCCGGCGTGCCCGTGATTACCAGTCGCTACAACGGCGCGGGCGAGCTGATCACGCCCGGCGTCGAAGGTTCCATCGTGCAGGATCCGGCCGATGTCGGCGAGCTGGCCGACGCCTTGCGGTGGTGGTGCGATCCGGGCCGCCGCGAGCGCGGGGGACGGGCCGCGCGCAAGCTAGCACTCGAACATGGCTGGGAGCGGAATTGTCGCGAGATCGTCGCCCTGTACGAGGAGATCGCGGCCCGCCGCGCGACGCGGGCGCGCCGCGCCGCTTAGGTCCGCGACTCTTGCCGATTCTGCTCCAGCCGAACAATTGGTCTAGCCGACATAGTGTGCAGACTTTACGATCCGGCCCCCTGGGCTGGGTGAGGCGGCGATTCGCCGGTCCCTACCGGCATCGCTGGCGCAAGCAAACCAGCACGAGGTCAAGGATGTCCACCGAACGCACGGCCAAAACGAAGGCTTTTGGTATCGAGGAAGGATTCCCCACCTATCGTTTGCGCCAGGCACGCTACTACGAACTGGGGATGGACATTGCCGGCTGGGCCCGCGAACACGCCCAGACCTACGGCCGGAAGCTCGATCTGCTCGACATCGGCACCTGGGATGGCGTCACGCGGAAGTACATCGAAGCTCACCCTGGGCACGAGCACGTCCGCTACCATTCGGTCGACATCTATCCGCACGGCACCAACTTCGTCTACAAGTCGCACGACTGGACTTTCCATAACATCAACCTCGAAGGGGGGCTGGTCGGCCTCGCTTCCGAGGCCTACGACGTAGTCGTGTGCGAGCAAGTTCTCGAACATCTCCACGACGTCTCGCTCGCCATCCAGGACATGTTCCGCGTGGTGCGTCCCGGCGGGCGGCTGATTCTCGGCGTCCCCACCTTTCCCGAAGGCCTGCACCTGATCCGCAAGCACGTCGTGCCGGTCACGGATCGGTTGTTCCAGGTCAAGAAGAAGCGCGGCCACGTGCAGGCCTGGTCGAAGCGGACCTTTATCAAGACGCTCCGCCAGAACTGCCCCAAGATGGTCATCGAGAAGGCGCGCGGTTTCCGCATCATCTCGGGGGGATTGCTCCGGCCCCTCGAATACCAGCGCTGGTGGTGGCAGGTGAATCGGGCCGTCGGGCGGGTCGTGCCCTCGCTCTGCGTCGAGGTGCAGGTGATCGCCCACAAGCCGGCCAAGAGCGTGCAACCCGTGCAGCGCCGCGCCGCCTAGATTGGTGTGCGTGCTCACCCGCTGAGCACGTGCTTTTCTCCCTCACGAGCCGGGGACCTCAGGTCCCCGGAGCCGACGCGCGTGGTGGCGCTGAGCGCGGGTTTAGTTCCCCGGGCCTGAGGCCCGGGGCTCGGGCGCAAATTGCCTCGTCGTATTCGCCAGCGAGCCGGGGTCCTACGGCCGTCTGCCGGTGAACTGCGAGTCGAGAAATTCTTTGAGCGTTTCGGCAGCGACGGGCTTGGTCAGGTGATGATCGAACCCGGCCGCGGTGGCGCGGCGCACGTCGTCCTCTTCGCCCCGGCCGGTCATGGCGACGAGGCAGGTTCCATCGAGATCCGGCCGCGCGCGGAGCTGGGCGGCGACTTCATAGCCGTCCATGCCGGGCAGGCCGATGTCGAGCAGAATCAGTTGCGGCCGGAACTCGCCGGCCAGCTCGATGCCGCACGGTCCGTCGTGGGCCCCTTGCACGTCGTATTTCCAGAGCCGCATCAGCATGCTCAGGCTCTTGACCGAGTCGACATGGTCGTCGATCACCAGGACGCGGCGTCCGACGGAGGATCCTCCTGCCGCCCCGGCTGGCTGCGATTCCGACGAGTGCGTAGTCACGACGTCCCTCCGCGGTTGCGCCCCCGAGACTGAGAACCGGCTTCCCTGCGGGTATTTTCGGCCGCCACGCGCCGGCGAGCAAGCCAGGATCGCCGCTGTGCGCATCTCCCTATATTCGCGCCAGGTTGTGGGAGCCGCGCCAGCGACCGCCGCAGGCGTCCCCGCACGGAGTTTGACGGACGCCCGGCGCGGTGCGTCCCCCTGGCGGGTGGCGTATAACAGTTCTAAGGGGTGGCGGGATTCGCCCGATGGAGCGACTTTGATCGGAGACGGCCAGCGGCCGCGCGACGCATGAGCGTGTTTCTTTTCGAGGACGAACGGGCGGTCGAGCTCTACCCGGTCTCGATCAGCAAACCGATCTTCACCATTCACTGCGGCAGCTATTCGCTCGCCGAGTTGGTGGAGTTTTGGGACGAGCCGATCTCGTGCTGGGTGCGTCCCCA
>JAEUIK010000619.1 GCA_016793185.1 Planctomycetaceae bacterium
CTGGGAATTGTCGCGGCCCTGGCCAGCGATCGAGTCGAATTGGCGCGAGCGCTCGACCTGGCGGGTGACGAGCTGGTCGAGGATCCCTCGCTTGGCACCGATTGGCGACCGATCCGCATTGATCTCCGCGGCCCGATCCACGGCTCGCAGGTGCGGCAGACCGAGCGGATGATTCAAGAGCGGATCCGGGGCGCGGATACGAACTTTATCGTCTTCTGGATCGACAGCGAAGGAGGCTCGCCCGCCGACAGTATCGCGCTGGCAAACTTCATTGCCGACCTGGATCCGGCCGAGCGGAGGACCATCGCCTATGTTCCCCGCTCGGCGCTGGCCGACGCGGCTTTCATCGCCCTGGCCTGCGATCAGGTGATTCTCGGCTCCGCGGCCCAGCTCGGCGGCAACTGGCCGGCGGATTTTCCCGCGACTGAATTGGCCCAGTACGGAATTCCCTTGGGCGAAATTGCCAAACGCAAGTTCCGGCCGCCGGCGCTGGTGGCGGCCTTTGCCGACGTTCGCGAACCAGTCTTCCGCTGCGTCCGCCGCGACGGGATGATCGACTATCAGACCGCGGCCGGCTTCGCCGAACTGGAGCAGCGCACCCCCGGCGCCTGGCGCCGCGACGAAGAAGTGGTGGCCGCCAACGTGCCGCTCCAGGTCGATGCCGACCGCGCCAAGTCGTTGGGACTGGTGCGCAACGTCGTCGACGATTTCACGCAGGTCGGCGCGCTCTACGGGCTGGAAAGAGAGCCAGCCCTGCTCGAGCCGGGCTGGGTCGAGGACCTGATCGACGCGCTGAACTCGCCGGGCGTCGCCTGGTTACTGCTCCTGGTGGGCGGAGCCGGACTTTATCTCGAGCTGCAATCGCCGGGCATCGGGCTCGGCGGCTTCGTCGCGCTGGTCTGCTTCGTGCTCTTTTTTTGGAGCCATTACCTGGGGGGCACCGCGACCTGGCTCGAGATTCTGTTGTTCCTGGCCGGAGCGATTTGCCTGCTGCTGGAGCTGTTCATCCTGCCGGGATTCGGCGTCTTCGGGCTCGGCGGCGGATTGCTGATCATTGCCTCGCTCGTGCTGGCGAGCCAGACCTTCGTGTTCCCCCACAACGAGTACGAAGTCCCGCAGCTCCTGACCTCGCTACTGGTCATCAGCGGCGTTTTCGTCGGCGCCTCCGCGGCCGCGATCTTTGCCCGCCGCTACCTCCAGTACGTGCCGATGCTGAATCAGGTCATGCTCGAACCCGCCTCGGCCGCCGAGCTCGAACAGCTCGCGCGACGCGAATCGCTCGTCGACTACTCCCACCTCCTGGGGCATGCGGGCGTGACAACGACTCCGCTCACGCCTTCGGGCAAAGCGCAGATCGGCGCCGACCTGCTCGATGTTCTGACCGAAGGTGAGTTCGTCGCCCGCGGAACCGCGGTCACGGTGGTCCGCGTCCGCGGCAGCCAGGTGCTGGTGCGGGTGCAGGAGTCGGGCGCGCTGGGTTGAGCGCGCAGGGCGGGGCCGAACCCCGGGATTGCCGCGAATTCGCGTCGCGGCGCGAACGCGGGAGGCCGCGCCTCGCTCCAGTTGCTAGAATAGCTGGACGAGACTCTCACCACGGAGGATGGCGCCGAATGAACTTTCTGCTGTGGGCCGCGCTGCTCTTGCTGCTCGGGCTGGCGCTCGTCGCGCTCGAAATGTTCATTCCATCCGGCGGCGTACTCGGTGTCCTGTCGGCGCTCTCGATCCTGGCGGCCATCGTGCTCGCCTTCTTCGACGGTCCCGGCACCGGTTTGGCATTCGTGCTGACTACCGCCGTGGCGATTCCCGCGATTCTGGCGGCGGCGCTGCGGGTGTGGCCCGACACGCCCATGGGACGACACATTCTGCTGGGCGTCCCCACCCCGGAAGAGGTCCTGCCCGACAGCCCGTTGCGCCGTGAGCTGAAATCGCTCGTGGGCAAATACGGCGTCGCCAAGAGCGTGATGCTTCCCAGCGGCGTGGTCCTCGTCGAGGGGCAATCGGTCGACGCCGTCGGACAGGGCATGGCGATCGAGCCTGGGCAGCGGATCAAGGTGATCGAGGTGCGCGGCACGCGCGTGGTGGTTCGCCCGGTTGATGATGAGTCGACGGGAGCCGACGACGATCCGCTCTCGCGCCCGATCTCGACCTTGGGAATCGACTCGCTGGAGAATCCCTTCGCTTGACGGAGGTTCCGGTCGACCGCTGCCGGATGCTTGACACGGCCGGACGGCTGGCGGATAAAGCCCAACAGAGAAACACTTTGAGGCGCGCAGCTCCGCACCAGACGTTTGCCCCGAGCGTGGGCAGCGCGCGGTTGGGCGTGCGTCTCGCGGAGCGGCCGCGTCATGGATCTGCTTGCCCAACTCAAACCTCCCACGATCATCATCCTGATCGTCGCTTTTGCGCTCTTCGTGGGGGGCCTGGTCGTCTTTGCCGTATTGGCGCGCTACTTTCGGCTCTACATCCAATCCATCACGACCGGCGCCGGGATCGGGCTCTTCGATCTGATGGGAATGACCTTTCGCAAGGTCAATCCCACGGTGATCGTCCGCAGCAAGATCATGGCGGTGCAAGCCGGACTCCGC
>JAEUIK010000639.1 GCA_016793185.1 Planctomycetaceae bacterium
CCGGTAAGCGGGCTCGGTGAACGACCAGAAACCGTCGACCGTCTCGCGCACGTCGCCCGGCCAGGTAAACATCCCCCGGGCTTGCGCCACGAACGATTCGAGGCTGCTCGACGTCAGTGCCAGCGAGAGGAGCAGCACGCCGATCATCGCCAGGACGCCGCCGACAAAGCGCACCCGTCCCCGCTGCCAGTAAAAGCTGAGCCAAAGCGGCAGCAAGAAGAGCGGGTAGTAGACGGCCCCGATCGCCAGGCCCAAGAGCATCCCGGCGATCAACGGCCGGCGATAGGCGGCCACCCCCCATACCAACAGCGCCGCGGGGAGTACGTGATCGACGCGCCCGACCATCTGGAACGTGTACGGGAGCAACAGGTACAAGGTCGCCGCCGCGACGCCGGTGCGGAGGTTGCCGTAGTGTCGCGCGCCGACGACAATGATGCCGATCACAACCGCCAGGTGCGCAAGGATCGCCATCGTCCGCGCGGCCGCGGTGTGATACATCAACTGTTCCTGGTCCGCGGTGAGCTGCGTGGGCAAGCGGATCAACGCGCGGCTCGGCACGCTGGCCAGGATGTGGAGCAAGGGATAGCCGGGGCCATGCAGAGTCCGCTGCGGTTCACCGGCCGGCGCTTCTTGCCGGCTGAGAATCTGCTCGGCCCGCCGCGGTCCGTCGAGGTCGTCGACCGTCACGTTGCTGGCGATGACATTGGTCATCAGAAAGAGCAGCAGCGCGGCGCCCGTGAAGGTGAGTCCGCCGGGCGAGAGGTTCGGCTCCAGCAAGGGGCGCCGCACCATCATCGGATCCAGCAAGAGGCGAACCAGAAAGAATCCGCCCGTGGCAAAGAGCCAGCCATAGCCGAGCTGCGCCAGGTTGCCCCCTTGAGCGACCAGCAGCGGTCCCGGCGCCATCGCAATCAGCGCCAGGAGATCCAGATTGCGGACGCTCCAGACGCGATTGAACTTGAAGTACACGGCAATCATGATCATCGACGACATGTAGACCCATGTCGTCGGGTTCATCTGCCATTGGTAAAGGACTTGATCCATAGTCGCTGTCGCGATGCGCTCTGAGCGTGTCCATTCCCGGCTGCGAGGGCACGTTTGAGTCACCCTGAAGGCAACCCAAGTTCGATCGCAGCACTTAACGCAACCGCCACCGCCGGACCGCTAGCCAACTCAGGAGGATAGGGGGTTTCCGTCCGACTTGCAAGTTGCACAAGCCGCTGCTCTAACCTCGTTTGCTAGCTATAACTGGTTGTCTGGTGGTGACTTAATTGCGGACCGACGCGATGACGACCCGAGTCGGCGGTCGCGCCGGCACGGGGGCCGGTCAGTGAGTCGCCACTCGGCCCGTCTCCGTCACTCGATCGCGGCGGACTGAAAGAACTTTACTTCGGAACATCCTGTTATGTCTGCGGCCGTCTTTGATCGTTTGCAGCAACTCCTTGCCGGATCTCATGTTTTGCTTGAGGTGCTGCGGCACGAGCCGGTTTTTACCAGCGCCGAAGCCGCCGCCATCCGGGGCACCACCTTGGCCAGCGGGGCCAAGGCGCTGGTCTGCAAGGCGGATGAGCGGTTTGTGATGATCGTGCTTCCCGCCGACCGCAAGTTGGCGAGCAAGCGCATCCGCCAGGCACTGGGGTGGCGCAGCCTGCGCTTTGCCGACCGCGCTGAAGTCGCCCAGCTGACGGGGTTGGAACCGGGATCGATTCCCCCCTTCGGTTCGCTCTTCGGGCTCCCCACCTATTGCGACGAGCGGCTCGCCGCGAACGAGCGGATCAACTTCAACGCCGGCGACCACGCCATCTCGATCAGTCTCGCCTATCGCGACCGGCTCCAGGTCGAGCAGCCGACGCTCGGGTTATTCGCCGAGTGAATGGCGCGAAAGCGCGGTTGAAATCAGGCCAGCGGGCCGATTAGCATCCTCCGCGCCCCAGGGTATCCGCCGAGCCGGCAGCGCCGGTATCTCCAAGAGCCCGTGGTCGTCCGCAGATCCAACTGCAGGCGACCGCGGGCTTTGCGAGTCGCGCGGCGCCGTGCGACTTCACGTCCACTGCGCCAGGGAACTCGCCATGCCGGTACGGAATCGGATCAAGGAGCTGCGCTGGGTCCGGGCTGGGGATGTACGCCCCAACCCGCGCAACTGGCGGACGCATCCGGCGTTTCAACGCGCCGCGCTCACGGCGGTGCTCGCGGAAGTCGGCTTCGCCGATGCGCTGATCGCCCGCGAGCTTCCGGACGGCGCGCTGGAGCTGGTCGACGGCCATCTGCGAGCTGAGTTGCTTCCCGACGACGCGCTGCCGGTGCTGGTGCTCGACGTCGACGAGGTCGAGGCCGACAAGCTGCTCGCCGCGCTCGATCCGCTGGCGGCGCTCGCCGGCACGAACGCCGAGGCCGTGGGTCAGCTGGTGTCCCGCCTCGAGACCGAATCCGCCGAGCTGCGGCAGGTATTCGCACGCTTGCCACAGGGCGAGAATCTCGCCGGACTCGAGGGAGAGTCGGCTGCCCCGCCAACTCCGGCGGAGCCGCCGCTCATCGAAGAGTGTTTTCAGCTTGTCGTGACTTGCCGCGACGAGTCTCAGCAACGCACGCTGTACGAACGCCTGGCGAGCGAGGGTTATGCATGCCGCGTCTTGACGTTGTAGTCTCGTGCCCGGTCGTCGATTCCTTTCGGGTTCGCCAGGTGGCGGGCTTGTTCGACGTGCCGCTGGCCGAGCGCTCCGAGGAGTGCTTTACGGTCGAGGTCCCGGACCTGCCGTCCGAGCCCGACTGGCGAATCGGTCTGATCGTCGGCCCTTCGGCAAGCGGCAAGAGCACTCTCGCCCGGCGGCTCTTTCCCGGCGCGCTCGAGCCGGCCGCCCCCTGGCCTGCGGACCAGGCTGTGATTGAGGCCTTGGGGGACCTGCCCATCAAGCAAGCGACCGGCTTGTTCACGGCCGTGGGATTCGGCTCGCCGCCGGCCTGGATTCGGCCCTATTCCGTACTGAGCGGCGGCGAGCGCTTTCGCTGCGATCTGGCGCGCGCGCTGGCGCGAGGGGTGGAATCGGCTACGGGCGCAGGCGCGACCAACCAGCTGCGCCCGCTCGTGGCGTGCGACGAGTTCACCAGCACTGTCGACCGGCAGGTTGGGCAGATCTGCTCGGCGGCTTTGGCGCGCGGGATTCGCAGCGGCACGATTCCCTGCCGCTTCGTTGCCATCACCTGCCATTACGACGTCGCCGAGTGGCTCGAGCCGGATTGGACGATCGACATGGCGACGCAGACATTCGCACGGAGGCGGCTTCGGCGACCGCGACTCGAGCTCGAGGTCTTTCGTTGCCGTCGCGACGCGTGGCGCCTGTTTGCACGTCATCACTATTTGAGCGGCCGCTTGAATCCAGCCGCCGAATGTTACGTGGCACTCTGGAAGCAGCAACCGGTGGCCTTTTGCGCGACCTTGGCAGTGATGGGGGCCCGGGGCCGGCGGCGCATCAGCCGGCTGGTGACGTTGCCCGACTATCAAGGGGTCGGAATCGGCACCCGGCTGGCCGAAGCGATCGCGGCCAGCTACCTGCGCCGCGGTCTGCGACTGAGCCTGACGGCCAGCCACCCAGGCTTGTTGGCGCATTGTCGCCGCTCGAACCGCTGGCGTCCCGCCCAGGTTTATCGCACCGGCTCGCGGCCAGGCCGGCTGCGCGGATATCGGGGATCGATGGGGAGGGCTGTGTTGACGTTCGAGTTCGTGGGGTGTGGTGGTTCGCACGCCCGGCTCGGCTGAGTCCGCCGCGTGGGGGCGGGGCGGCCCACCACCTGTTCGGAGAGGAACCTTCGGCGTGGCGCGGAAGTACAAGCTCGACGAAGCGAAAAAGCGCGAGATCGTGGCGATCGTGACGGTCGGTGGCAAACGGATCACCGCGGCCGATTACGTGGATTGCTCCGTCAGCACGATCCTCCGCACCGCCGCGCGCGACGAGGAGTTCGCCGCCGCGCTCCGCGCCGCCAAGAGCCGGCATGAGATCGTGAACCTGCAGAACATCCAGGACGCCGGCAAAAAGAGCTGGCGCGCTTCGAGCTGGTTGCTCGAGCGGAGCTTTCCGAGCCGCTACGGCAAACGCGCGCCCAAGACAGTGACGCCCGAAGAGCTGGGTGATGTGGTCGCCCAGTTTGTGCGCATCGTGGCCGACGAGGTGAGTAGCGTTGCGGATCGCGCCCGGCTTCTGGCGCGACTCGACAAGCTCTGCCAGCGCCTGTACCGCGACCAGAAGCCGTCGCCGCCGAAAAGGTCGAGCCGCAGCCGCGCTCTTAGCGACGCCAATCACCCCTCGCAGAAGCCGCTTAACCGGCGATCGGAGGAGGCGTGACGTGCCCCACACTTCTTGAGCGTGCAACAGTCCGGCAGTGCATGGCGCAGCAGTTGTTCAGCGAGCTGCGGCAGGAGTGCATGGGGCAATCGCCTCAGGGAGATGCGCACCCCGCCGCGGACCTGCTGGCTTGGGGGCGCGAGTTCTTGCCGGCGCACTTTCATCGTCCGCCGTCGCGGCTGCAAGGTTGGCTGGCGGCGGAGCTCGACACTTGGGCCCCCAGTGGAGACTCCCAGCGGCTGGGCCAGAAGCTGAATATCATCGGTCCGCGCGGGGCCGCCAAATCGACGCTCGGCTCGCTGGCCTTTCCGCTCCGAGCCGCGGTCGAGGCGCGCGAGGCCTACATCTGGATCACTTCCGACACGCGGCACCAGGCCGTGATGCACCTGGAGAATCTCAAGCTCGAATTGAGCGAGAACCAGCGACTCCACAGAACCTATGGCACGGCCGCCGGGCGTGGACCCGTGTGGCGCGCCGACGCCATCCGCCTGCCCAACGGAGTGGCGATCGAGGCCTACGGCACTGGACAGCGCATTCGCGGATACCGCCGGCGGGCCGAGCGCCCCACGCTCGTCATCTGCGACGATCTGCAGAACGACCAGCATATGGTCTCGGCCACCCAGCGCGCCGCCTCGCGACGCTGGTTTCACGGCACGCTGCTCAAGGCAGGCACCAAGCGCACGCACGTGCTCCATCTGGCCACGGCGCTGCACCGCGAAGCGTTGGCGATCGAACTGACCACGACGCCCGGCTGGCACTCGCGGCGCTTCCAGGCGATCGAGCGCTGGCCGCGCAACATGCTGCTGTGGGAAGAGTGGGAGTCGATCTACGCCGATCTCGAGCGGGCCGACTGCCGCCAGCAGGCTCTCGAGTTCTACCAGCGGCACCGCGCGGCGATGGACGAGGGCGCCGAACTGCTCTGGCCCGAGGAGGAGGACCTTTACACGCTGATGTGCCTGCGGGCCGAGGGAGGCCGCGCGGCTTTCGAGCGCGAGAAGCAAAGCTCGCCGATCCAGCCCGACCTGTGCGAATGGCCCGAGAGCTATTTCGACGGCGCGCTCTGGTTCGCGGACTGGCCGGCCGATCTGCAGGTGCGCGTGCTGGCGCTCGATCCCAGCCAGGGGCGCGACGATCGGCGCGGCGACTACTCGGCGTTCGCGCTGGTGGGAATCGATCGGGCGGGCGTGCTGTACGTCGAGGCCGATCTCGCCCGCCGCCCCGCGCCGCAAATGGTGGCCGACGGCGCGGATCTCTGCGCCCGCTTCCAGCCGGATGCGTTTGGCGTCGAGGCCAACCAGTTCCAGGAACTGCTGGCCGGCGACTTTCTGGCTGAGTTCCAGCGGCGGAATCTCCTGGCACACGCGGTCTGGACGATCGACAACCGCGTCAACAAGCGGGTCCGGATCCGGCGCCTTGGACCCTACCTGGCGGCGCGCCGCGTCCGGTTCAAAGCGGACTCTCCCTCCACGCGATTGCTGGTCGACCAGCTCCGCGACTTTCCCATCGCCGATCACGACGACGGACCCGACGCCCTGGAAATGGCTCTGCGGCTGGCGGGCGAGTTGTTGGGCTCGCGCACAGCTCCCGACCCGCTGGGCAATCGCCTGCGATTGAGCGACTGAACTGCCGGGGGCGTGCCGCTGACTGACTTCCGTAAACCGGTGAACTTCTGAGCGAGGAACAAGCGATGACGACCCATGAACGAGCGGGGGCGAGCGAACCCCGGTGCGACAAGACGGGAGTCGGCCCCCTGGCTGCGACCTGGCAGCGCGTCGAGAGCCGGCTCGTGGCGGCTCTCGAAGAGCTCGCCGAGCGGTTTGTCGATCCGCGCGACGCCTATACCGATGCGGACGGCGCACCCTGGCTCGCGCTCGGCGGACTCGGGCCAGCCGGGCGCGGCGGTACACCGCTCGTCACCGAGCAGCAGCTCACCGAGGTGCGCGAGCAATGCCGTCAGTTGGCGTTGCGCAACGAGTTCGCCATCAACGGCCTCGAGAACCGCATCAGCTACATTGTGGGGCGGGGGCATACCTATCGCGCCGCGGCCAAGAAGCGAATTGCGCAGCCGGCGTTCCTGACCGAGCAGGCCCAGGACTTTCTCGACGAGTTCTTGTGGCTCAACCGCTGGCCGCAGCGGCAGCCCGAGCTGCTGCGCCGGCGCGACCGCGATGGCGAGGCCTTTGTCAGGTTGTTCACCGATCACGCCGGGATGACGCGGCTGCGCTTTGTCGAGCCCGGCGCGGTGACGACCCCGCCCGCCTGGCGTTCCGAGCCCGCTTGCAGCCTGGGCATTCGGACGGAGCCGG
>JAEUIK010000650.1 GCA_016793185.1 Planctomycetaceae bacterium
CGACGCGCCCACCACCGCAGGCTGCCAGCCCGACGATCCCGCCGCGATCATTTTCACCAGCGGCAGCACCGGCCCTCCGAAAGGCGTTCTGTATCGGCATGGCAATTTCTGCGCGCAAGTCGAGCAGATTCGCGATCAACACGCGATCGCCGCGGGTGGAATCGACCTGGCCTGCTTCCCGCTGTTTGGCCTCTTCAACTCGGCGATGGGGGTGACCACCGTCATTCCCGACATGGATGCCTCGCGTCCGGCCGCGGTCGACCCCGCCCGACTCGTCGCCGCCATCCAGGATTGCGGAATTACCCAGTCGTTCGCTTCGCCCGCGGTCTGGAAGGTCATGGGGCGCTACTGCGAGCAACACCAAATCCAACTCCCCACGCTGCGGCAGATATTCTCTTCGGGAGCTCCGGTAGCTCCCGAAGTGCTCGCGCGGATGAAAGCCTGGATCCACCCGGCCGGACAAGTTCACACACCGTACGGCGCGACCGAAGCCCTGCCCGTCGCCACGATCGAGGCGGGCGAGGTGCTCGCCGAGACGGCCGAACGCTGGCGCGCCGGGCACGGCACCTGCGTTGGTCGGCGCTACTCCGAGATCGAGTGGCGCGTGATTCCGATCGTCGAGGGACCGATCGCCAGCCTGGGCGACGTCGACGAAGTGCCGCGGGGAGAAATCGGCGAGCTGATCGTTCGCGCGCCGCAAGTAACCCACGAGTATTTCGAGAATGCGTCGGCCAATGCCCGGGCGAAGATTGACGACCCAGGGGGCCGCTGGCATCGGATGGGCGACGTCGGCTACCTCGACGACCAGGACCGCTTCTGGTTTTGCGGGCGGATGTCGCATCGCGTCGTGACCGCGACCGGGACGCTCTTCACCGACCCCTGCGAGGGGATCTTCAATACACATCCGGACGTCGAACGCTCGGCGCTCGTTGGAGTCGGCCCGCCGGGCAGCGCCACGCCGGTGATGGTCATCGAGCCGGCGCGCGTCAAGAACCCGCGGTGCCTGACGGACACGAACGGGCTGCTGGCTGAGCTGCGCGCGTTGGCCCGGCAACATCCGGCCACGGCGGCGATCGAGGATTTCCTCTTCTATCCCGACTTTCCCGTCGACGTTCGGCATAATGCCAAGATTTTTCGTGAGCAGCTGGCCGAGTGGGCTGGCGAGCAGTTGGCCCAGCAAGTCATCACGCGGAGCGACCGGTTGTGAGAGCGTTGGTCACGGGCGGCGGCGGCTTTTTGGGTCGTTACCTCGTCGAAAAACTGATCGCCCGCGGCGACTCGGTGCGCACGCTGTGCCGGGGCGAATACCCGGCGCTGGAGGAACTCGGCGTCGACGTCGTGCGGGGCGATATCCAGGATCGGGCCGCGACGATCGCCGCCTGCCAGGGAATGGACGTCGTCTTTCACACGGCAGCCCTGGCGGGCATCTGGGGTCCCTGGGAGACGTTCTACGGGATCAACGTCGTCGGCACGCGGCATATCCTCGAAGGTTGCCGCGAGCAGGGGGTCGGCCGGCTGGTGTTTACCTCAAGCCCCAGCGCGACGTTTGCCGGCGCGCAAGAGAACGTCGACGAGTCGGCCCCCTACCCCTCGCGCTGGTTGTGCCACTACTCGTGCACCAAAGCGATGTCGGAGCAGGACGTGCTCGGCGCGCATGGACTGGGGGGGGTGGCGACCTGCGCGCTCCGGCCGCACCTGATCTGGGGACCGCGCGACAATCAGCTCGTGCCACGAATGCTGGCCAGGGCTCGGTCAGGCAGATTGCGGCGGGTGGGATCGGGCAAGAACCTGATCGACATCACTTACGTCGAGAACGCGGCGGACGCCCACCTGCTGGCGGCCGACCGGCTGTCGCTCGATTCACCGATCGGCGGCCAGGCGTTCTTCATCAGCCAGGGGGAGCCGGTGAACTGCTGGGAGTGGATCGACGAGCTGCTCCTGCTCGCCGGCCTCCAGCCCGTCAAGAAGTCGATTTCAGCTCGGGCGGCCTGGCATGCGGGGGCCGCGTGCGAAGCGGCCTTCAAGGTGCTGCGGTTGCCCCACGAGCCGCCGATGACGCGGTTCCTGGCCGCCCAGCTCTCGGAGCCGCACTATTTCGATATCACGCGAGCGCGAGAACTGCTGGGCTACGAACCGCGCGTGTCGACGGGTGAAGGGATGCAGCGGATGCGCGCGGATCTGCAAAAATGGATCAACAAACCGTAGCGTTCAATCTATCGACACAAGTCAGTTCGTGTGCGAGTTCTGTACTCGGTAGAGTCTACATAGCAACAGATTATCACGCTCCTATGCCATGGTTCGAGTGCCATATCGATGAAAATTGACGGCAAGAAGGCAAGCAGAATCATCGCGTCGCACCGCGAACTTCAAAATGCTGGATTCATCCACGCCGTGAACGTTGGTCATCTTGATGGAAGCTCCAGCTACTCGTTCGCGGATGGCGTACTGCTTCGAAGAGCTAGTGCTCGAGAGATCCAGACTTTGCAAAGGCTTCTGAAGGCAACACTTGATCAGTCTGCAATCTTTCCCCCGAGAAACCCCTACCAAACAGCCACGAAGACGCTCAGGACCAACGAGTCGACCTTAACCTTCGAAACTAGGAAACTTCCCAGACGCGAATGGAGGTATCATGTTATTGAGTTTTCCGGCAACAATTGTATCGCGCACGATTTTGCGGATGCATCGACGTTAACTCGTCATCGCATCCGTCTCGGCTCAATGGTTATGAGGACTGATGCTGGGTCTGCACTCGGCTGGTCTTCTAATGACTTGCGATTTCTGAACGAACTCAAAGATGACGACGACGCGATCCTTGCCCTAACATTACAGGACGTGGCCGACATTCGCGACGTTTATGACAAACTACGGAAGTACGACAACGCATCCATAAATCTACGAGACGCGATTACAAAGTACCAACACCTGGACTTGATCCCTTTTGGATCGCCGATGCGGTTTCTTGGGTACATGGCGATCGTTGAATCCCTAATCACTCACCGCCCGGATCCGAGCGACCCGTACAGCTCGCTGACACGGCAAGTACGCCAAAAAATGCTCCTCTTGGATCGGCGGGCGAGAATTGAGATCCCCTACGGGCGATTTGGCAAAGCACCGCGTGAGCAAATTTGGAATCGGTTATATGAATACCGGAGCACCGTGGCCCACGGGGCCGTGATGAAGTTTGGCGGAAAATTTGAGTGTCTGAAGGACGCCGAAACCGTAACCAAATTCCTTGAGCGCGTTGTAGTTGCGGTTATGCGACTTGCGTTAGACGAAACCCAACTCGTTGCGGATCTTAAGGCGATTTGACGTCCCCCCACCGGCTGCTTGCCAACCTGCCCCGACTTCGGTAGGTTCGAGGGTCCGGGATTCGCCCCGAAAGTCGTCCCTTCGCTCCCCCCTCCACGCCGGGCCTGAGTGCCCGGGGCCGCAATGATTGCCACCCTGCCGGACAGTTCACGGATCGTCATCACCGGCATCGGATTGACGGCCCCTAACGGCAATAGCCCCAATGAGTTCCGGGAAGCCCTGCTAACGGGCAAGAGCGGCGTCTCGGCCTACGAGATTCGCTACGTGGGGGCAACGCTGGCGGGGGTCTGCAAGTTCGACGAGCTGCGGCACCAGTCCAAGAAAGAGGTCCGCCGCGGCACCCGCGCCGGCGGGGTCGGGATTTATTGTGCCCGCGAGGCGATCCAGCACTGCGGCCTCGACTGGCCGAACATCGACAAGGCCCGGGTCGGCATCTACGTCGGCGTCACCGAGCACGGCAACGTCGAAACCGAGAACGAAATCTACGAGATCAAAGGCTACGACTACGACACCCGGTACTGGTCGCACCACCACAATCCCCGGACCGTGGCCAACAATCCGGCGGGCGAGATCTCGCTCAGCCTCGGTGTGACCGGCCCTCACTACACGATCGGCGCCGCGTGCGCCGCCGGTAATGCCGGCATTATTCAGGGAGCCCAGATGCTCCGCCTGGGCGAGTGCGACGTCGCTCTGGCCGGTGGCGTCTCCGAAAGCGTGCGCACGTTCGGGATCTTCGCCAGCTTTGCCAGCCAGGGAGCCTTGGCGACGCACGAGGATCCGACGAAGGCCTCGCGCCCCTTCGACGTCGCCCGCAATGGCATCGTGGTCTCCGAGGGGGGCTGCCTCTACGTGCTCGAACGGCTGAGCGACGCCAAGGCCCGCGGCGCCGAGATCTATGGCGAAATCGCCGGCTACGCGCTGAACAGCGACGCCAGCGACTTCGTGCTCCCCAATCCCGAGCGGCAGGCCCAGTGCATGCAGTTGGCGCTGCAGCGGGCGGGACTCGAGCCCGGGCAGATCGACATCGTCAGCACGCACGCCACGGGCACTTCGAGCGGCGACGTGCAGGAGTGTGTCGCCCTGCGGCGAGTCTTCGGCGACGGCCCCCAGCCGGCGATCAACAACTCGAAGAGCTTCATCGGCCACACGATGGGGGCCTCGGGGGCCTTGGAACTGGCGGGCAATTTGCCGGCCTTCCGCGACCGCGTCTGCCACGCCACGATCAACGTCGACGAGCTGGATGCCGAGTGTGCCCTGGAGGGGCTCGTGACGCGCGACCCCCGCGAATTGCCGCGGGTTGACTACATCCTGAATAATTCCTTTGGCATGCTGGGCATCAATTCGGTGTTGATCGTCAAGCGCCTTTAGGGCGCGAGCTCGCTCGCAACTCAGTCGCCGCGATGACAAACCACGTTTCTTAACGGACGAGAGAGGAACCGATCGTCATGACCAAGGACGACATCAAGCAAGTCGTGCTCGATATTCTGGCAGACATCGCCCCGGATCAGGACCTGAGTGAGCTGAAGGACGACGTTTCCTTTCGGGAGCAGCTCGAGCTCGACAGCATGGACTTTCTCGACATCGTGATGGAGCTGCGGAAGAAGTACCGCGTGCAGGTTCCCGAGGACGACTA
>JAEUIK010000694.1 GCA_016793185.1 Planctomycetaceae bacterium
TGTCAGGCCGCCCGGGTCAACGCGGCCGGCATCAATTACTACTTCGGCGACAAAGAACGGCTCTACATCGAGACCGTCAAATGCGCCCAGCGGATGCAGATCGAGCGCGTCCCCATGCCTGAGCTGGCGGCGGGGGCCAGCGGCGCGGAGCGGCTCCCCGCCTTCGTGACGACGATGCTCACGCGGATGCTCGAGCACGAGACCCCCTGGCAGTCGCGGCTGATGATGCGGGAGATCCTGGCCCCCTCGACGGCCTGTCAAGAATTGGTGGAAGAGTACTTTCGCCCGCAGTTTGAATTACTATGTGAAATCCTGCGCGAGCTGGCCGGCGAGCTGGTCGCCGACATGGTGCCCGAGCACGAGTTGCAGCAGATTGCCTTCAGCGTGGTGGGCCAGTGCGTCCATTACCGGGTGGGCAATGCGATCGTGACTCGCTTGATCCCCGCCGAGGAGCGCGCCGCGCACTATCAAACCAGGCAACTGGCCGAACATGTGACCCGCTTCACGCTGGCCGCCCTGCGGGGTTGGCAATCCCCCGGCCTGGCCCTGGCGACTGCCGGCAGCCGCGCTGCCGACGAAACGCTCGCGGCCGGCGGCGCCGCGTCGTGCCACACTCCGACCGAAGCAAACACCGCCGCACGCTGACGAACCCTCCGGACCCGCACGACCGGGCCGCAACCAGGATCGACCATGAAACAGGATCTGACGGGACTTCCCCCGAGCGCACTCCCCCCGCCGGCCGCGCGGCGGCGCAGCTTGACGGTCGACGCCGTGCGCATCGCCGCGCCGCTGGCGATCGTCATCGGCGGCGTGATCGGTTTTGC
This sequence comes from Planctomycetaceae bacterium, assembly GCA_016793185.1. Classification (GTDB taxonomy): domain Bacteria; phylum Planctomycetota; class Planctomycetia; order Pirellulales; family JAEUIK01; genus JAEUIK01. Next base: position 825 of record JAEUIK010000694.1, read on the forward strand.
CACGCTCTCCAGCCTGCGGGCGACGCCGGAGGCCGAAGCGCGGCCTCCCGCCACGCCGCTGGTCGAGACCGTCGTCGTCGCCCCGCACAGCGGCGGCGTCCGCTTTTCGGTCGACGGCCTGGTGGTGCCCTATCGCGAGATCGATCTCTCGGCGGAAGTCGCCGGCCGGATCGCCAAGAAGCACGAAGCCTGCCGGGCGGGAACCTTCGTGACGCGCGGGACGCCGCTGTTCGAGATCGACGCCCGCGATTACGAATTGGAAGTGCGCCGCCTGCAGCGCGAGCTGAGGCAAGCCGAGGTCGCGCTCGACGAGCTGGATGTCGAGGTTCAGAACGCCGACGGGCTGGTGGCCCTGGCGCGCGAGCAGCTCGCCTTGCAGCGGAAGGAACTGGAGCGCGTCGAATCGCTGGCGGGCAAGGGCTTCAGCACGACTTCGGAACTCGACAAAACCAAGCGCGACGAGCTGACGGGGTTGAACGCGGTGCTGACGCTCGAGAACCAGATGTCGTTGCTCAAGACGCGGCGCAATCGCCTGGAAAGCGCCCGCGATCTCGCCCAATCGCAGCTCGAAAAAGCCCAGCTCGATCTGGAGCGCACCAAGGTCGTCGCGCCGCTGGACGGCGTCGTGGTGCAGGAGCTGGGCGAAGAAGACAGCTATGTGCAAAAGGGGGCGTCGCTGCTGAAGCTCGAGGACACCTCCGCCGTCGAAGTCCGCTGCCACTTGCGGATGGATCAACTGCTCTGGCTGTGGGCCCAAGAGACGGGAGCTGGGCCGGAGGAAATCGCCGCGGTCCGGCAGCGCCGCGACTACCAGATTCCGCGCGCCCCGGTGGTCGTGAGCTACGAGCTGTCCGGCCGCCATTATGAATGGGACGGCGTGGTATCGCGCTTCGATGGCATCGGCGTCGACGAGCGGACGCGCACCGTTCCCTGCCGCGTGCTGGTGGCGAAGCCGCGCGAGGTGCGCCTGGCCGGCGCCGCGGGCGAGGCGGCCACGAGCGCCATCGGCCCGCCGGCGCTCGTCCGCGGGATGTACGTCACGATCAGCGTGCAGACAAGCGAGAGCGCCAAGCTGTTGGAGCTCCCCGAGTCGGCCCTCCGCCCCGGCAACCGGGTGTGGGAAGTGGTCGATGGTCGGCTGGTGATCCGCGACGTGCGGGTCGCGCACTCCAGCTCCGACGTGGTGCTCGTCCACGCGGACAGTTCCGCCTTGCAACCGGGAGCCCGGGTCATCAGCTCTCCCTTGGCCCAAGTCGTGGACGGCATGGCCGTCCAGGAGACGAGCGCCCCATGAGATCGATCCTGCAATGGTCCGTGCGCAACACGCCGGCCATGAATACGCTGATGATCGCCGGCATGCTGCTGGGCATCATCACGTTGATGAAGATGCGGCGCGAGGTCTTCCCCGAGTTCGATCTCGAGATCCTGCTGGTCAGCGTCCCCTATCCCGGGGCCAGCCCCGACGAGGTCGAGGAAGGCATCTGCCAGAAGATCGAAGAGGCGGTGCGCGCGATCGAAGGGATCAAGAAGCAGACCTCAGTCGCGCAGGAGGGGGCCGGGTTCGTCGTTATCGAGCTCGAATCGAGCGTCCGCGACGTGCAAAAGGTCCTCAACGAAGTTCGCTCCGAGGTCGACCGCATCCCCAGCTTCCCGCTCTTCGCCGAAGACCCGGAAGTCAAACAAATCACGCTCCGTCAGCCGGTGATCCGGGTGGGCGTCATCGGGCCGGACCGGACCGATCCCGAGTCGGAGTTGCAGCTCCGCGCCGTGGCCGAGCGGGTGCGCGACGATCTGCTGCAACAGCCCGCCGTGTCGCAGGCCGAGATCATCGGGGCCCGCGACTTTCAGATCGATATCGAGATCCCCGAAGAGACGCTGCGCAAGCACGGCCTGACGCTCAAGCAAGTCGCCGAAATCGTCCGCCGCGAGAACATCGAGCTGCCGGGCGGGACGATGCGCACCGACGCCGGGGAAGTGCTGCTCCGCGGCAAGAACAAGCGGACGCTGGGCGAGGAGATCGCCGAAATGCCGCTGGTGACCACGCCCGAGGGAGTCGTCCTCAGCGTCGGCGACCTGGGGGTCGTCCGCGACGACTTCGACGATTCAATCACGTCGCTCAGCCGCATCAACGGCCGGCCGGGTCTGGCGATCTCGGTCGAGCGCACCTCGAGCGAAGACCTGCTGGCGATGGTCGCCGACGTCCGCAAATACGTGGCCGCCAGCGATCTTCCCCCCGGCTATACCATGGCCGTCTGGGGCGACCGGTCGGTCGAGGTCCGCGACCGCCTCGAGATGCTGGCCGAAAACGGCGTGCAAGGGCTGATCCTGGTCTTCGTCCTGCTGGCGATCTTCCTCGAAATCCGCCTCGCCTTCTGGGTGGCCTTGGGCATCCCGGTCGCCCTGCTCGGGACGTGCGCCGTGCTCTACTTCGCCGGCCACACGCTGAACATGCTCACTTCGTTCGCCTTCCTGATGGTGCTGGGCATTCTCGTGGACGACGCGATCGTCGTGGGCGAGAACGTCTACGACCATCGCACCCGCGGCAAGAGCTTTCTTCAGGCCGCGATCGACGGCACCAGCGAAGTCCTCCCCAGCGTCGCCTCGAGCGTGGCGACGACCGTCGTGGCCTTCCTCCCCCTGATGTTCGTCAGCGGCGTGATGGGGAAGTTCATCGGCGTGATGCCGGTCGCCGTGATCGCCGCCCTGCTGATCTCGCTGGCGGAGGCCGCGTTTATCCTCCCCTGCCACCTGGCGCACCCGCCGTCGGGCGAGTCGTTCCTCGCGCGAATGCAGCGCTGGCGCGGCGTCATGACCAAGCCGCTGCAACTCACCGCGGGCAATCTGCTGGTCGCGCTGGCCTGGGTTTGGACCCAGCTCGCGTACCCGCTGCACCGGATCGGAGACTTTTTCGCCTGGTCCAACGGCGCTTCGAACGCGGCGCTCGATGCGTTCAGCCGCCGCTTCTACGTC
>JAEUIK010000725.1 GCA_016793185.1 Planctomycetaceae bacterium
GACGTACGGTCCGGTCAGCGAATCCTGGAAGCCGTGCGTGTAGGCGACGTTGACCATCACGTTGTGCAGAAAGCGGTAGGAGAAGCCGCAGCTCAGGAAGTGCTGCATGCTCAACGAGGTGGCGACGTTAAAGTTCTCCTGCGACGGCGGAATCGGATTCTCGATGAACGTGTAGCCAGCGCGGATCGCAAACCGTTCGGTCATCGCGAACTGCACGCCGTTCGACACGCCGACGACGCCATTCCAGCCCAGGCCCGCGACCGAGCCATCGGGCCGGTAGCCGCTGCCGTTGAACCCGTCGGCGCTGTCGTAGTCGAAGTACCGGACGTCGACTGCCCACAGCAGGCGATTGATGCCTGTATAAGCAAAGCCGATCGACGTGATCGATGGCAGGTTGAACTGGACGGAATTGAAGACCGGATTCCCGAGCACGTTGTTCGAGTTGAAGTGGAGCTTCTCGAACCACTGCTCGCTCTTATAGCTGGCTCCGAGGCGCCAGGCCGGGCTTAGGATGTAGTAGACGCCCAATTGATATCCGCCGCCCCAGGCGAACTGCGAGCCGGTTCCCGGGCCGTAGGTGGGAACCCCCAGCACCACGTTCGGCGGCGCGAAGAGGTTGGGATCGGCCTGCACGTTCGCCAGGTCGATGGTCGGGGCGAAGCCGATCGAGAGTTTCTCGGTGACGGCGTACGCGATCGTCGGCGCTACCTGGTAGATTTCAGCCCGCGAGAAGATCCGTCCCACGCCGACCCCAGTTGGCGGCTGGGGAGTGAGGATCGGGTTGGATTGTGGCGACAGGGGGTTCGACGGAAAGTTCGAACTGAATCCGCCGATGGCGTAGACGCCGATGCCCAGGCTCCAGGGAGAATCGTCCGATTTCAGCACGAAGGACATGGTCGGAACGGGCGTGACCCCCGAGTTGCCGCGGGTCGATCCCGAGAGTCCGAAGGCTTCCGACGAGAGTTCGGTCGTGGGGAGAATCGCCCCGAGACCGATGGCCATTTCGGAGCTCTGAAGGCCCGAGATCGTGGCCGGATTCCAGTTGAGCGCACCGGCTGAGTCGAGCGGCGCGGCGACTGCGGCGCCCCCCATGGCTTGATTAATCGGGCCGATTCCCGTCAGGAAGATGCCTTGCGCGGTGGCCGCCGGCAAGCTGCCAGCGAGCGCGTAGCACCAGCCCAGAACAATGACGAGTGGGAGACAACGACGCTGGAGAATCCATCCAGACGAACGCTGGAGACGATGCATTCGGAGTCCTTTCCGCACGACGCCCGACAACCCTGTCGGGGGAGATGACAGTAAGTCGTATCGGATCGACGCGCTCCGAGCGCCCACGAGAACGATCCGTCGCGACTGAGTCGCGCTCCGGCACATTCCGGTGGTAGGGATCGCGTAAGCTGGGAGAATGCCAGCATTCGCGCCAGCACTGGTCGGAAGTTGCCGGCGTTCGCGCGCAGCCCCTGGGTCGGGTGACGCGACTCAGATCAGCATCCGCGGGGTCGCGGCCAGCGGTACGACCGAAAGGTTGGGGGCGTTGGTTTCCGACATGGCGCGCGCCACCCGCACGATCTCGAACTCGCGCTTCAGGAACGCTTGCACGATATCGGGGTCGAAATGGGTTCCGCTCCCTTCGAGGATCACCTCGCGGGCTTCACTGTGGCTCATCTTGGCCTTGTAGACGCGTCGCGACGTCAGGGCGTCGTAGACGTCGGCCAGGGCGGTGACCCGGCCGCACAGCGGAATCTCTTTCGCCCGGAGGCCGAACGGATAGCCGTCGCCATCGAACCGTTCGTGGTGCGTGTAGGCGATATCGCGCGCCATCGCCAGATACCGGGCCTCGGGGTGGGCCTGGGTCACGGCCTGGAGCGTCTGGCCGCCGATCGTCGTGTGCTGCTTCATGACCTCGAATTCGTCGGGCGTGAGGGGACCCGGCTTGAGCAGCACGCTGTCGGGAATCCCGACCTTGCCAATATCGTGGAGAGGCGAAGTGAGATAGAGCAACTGGATGTACTCGCCGTCGATCTCGTCGCGATAGGTGTCCCAGGTCGAGAGCTCCTGGGCCAGAATCCGGCAGTACTCGCGGATACGATCGAGATGCATGCCGGTGTCGTTGTCGCGCGATTCGGTCAGCTTGGCTAGCGCGAACAGCAACACGTCGCGGCTTTCGAGGGTGAGAATCCGCTCGGCGGTGCGCAGGCGCACGCGGAGCTCGTCGGGATGGTAGGGCTTGCTGAGGAAGTCGTCGGCCCCGGCTCGCAGGCCTTCGACGACCCGGTCGATGCCGTCGAAGTAGGTCACCAGCATGATGTAGATGTAGCTGTTCCACTTCCGCGCGCGGATCTGGCGGCAGAGTTCATCGCCGCTCATCTCGGGCATTTCCCAGTCCGAGACGACCATCCGGAATTCGCCGCTGCGCAGCAGCTCGAAGGCCTCGCGGCCGTTCTCGGCCATGGTCACGTCGTAGCCGAAGCAACTGAGCGAGTCGCTCAGAAACTCGGCCGAGACGCAATCGTCTTCGACTACTAGAACGCGCATAGCCGTCGCCTTTTCGCGAGCCTTAAGTGGTTTCGAGCGTCTGCTGGGCGGTTGCCATCGCCGAAGTGAACCGCTCCCATTCGCCCCGCAGCTCGTGCAGCCGCTGTCGGGCCTGATCGAGCGAACCATCGCTGGCGGCGTGGCGCACGTTGGCGGCGCACGACTGCAGACCGAAAGCCGCGGCATTGGCCGAGGCGCCGGCCAGTCGGTGGGAAAGTCGCCGCACCGAGTCCATATCGCCGCGCTCGAAGGCACGCTCCAGATCGGAGAGATCTTCGCCGCAGCGATTCTGGAACAGCGCCAGGATCCGCTCGGCGAACTCGATGTTGTTCAGGCACCGCGTCAGCAACTCATCGCAATTGATGACCGATGAAAGACTCTCCGCATGCTCCAGAGACATGTCGCACCCTGAATGAGAGACCGCCCAACGTTCTCGCGCATTTTGCGCTGTGGTTTCGCCAGAACAGCGAACCCTGGCCGCTTGGTAAGCCGCGCAACTCTAGCTCAGCGGGGGGTGCAGTCAATTTGCCTCGCGCTGCGCGATTACTACGACGCCGGCGACGTGCCGCAGGGGGCCGCTGCAATCGGAGCCCCCGCTAAATCCGGCGAATCCGCCCCGTTCCGCCTGCCCCACAGGTGGGTCTGCTATTGCGCGGCAACGCTCGCCGTCGGTCGTGCGCCCGACGCGACGCACGCGCCCGGCGGCGCACCGCCGGGCAGTCCGGCGGCCAGCTCGAGTGCTCCGTACAACTCGTCGATCTGGATCGGCTTGGTGATATAGGAATCCATGCCCGCCTCGAGGCAACGCTCCCGGAACCCGACCAGTGCATGCGCCGAAAGTCCGACGATCGGTACATGGCCGCCGGACTCCTGCTCGAGTTCTCGAATCGCCTGAGTCGCGGCCAGCCCGTCCACTTCGGGCATCTCCACGTCCATGAAGATGATGTCGAAGCGATCCGCCTGGAACAGGTCGATCGCTTCCTGTCCGTCCGATGCGAGGCGAGTTGTGTGGCCGCGTAGTTCGAGGAGCCCCGCTGCGACTTGCTGATTGAAGGGGCTGTCGTCCGCGACCAGGATGTGCAACGGCCGTTGGACCGCGGCCGGCGCGGACTGAGTCGGCGCGACAGGCGACGCATCCGACTGAGCGAGCAGATCCTGCACAAGCGTCACCAGCTCGCTCTGCTTGACCGGCTTGACCAGGCTCTGCACCGCACCGAGATGGCGGCAGCGCTCGACCAGCTCCACCTGGCCGGCTGGCAGCAGCAAGACGCACGGGAGGTGTTGATCGCCGCGCCGTCGGCACAGGTCTTCAATTGCCGCCAGATCGGGTTCAGCGGCCGGGCTGAGATCGACAATCGCGACCTGGGGTAGCGGCTGCTCGGCTCCTCCCGGCGACGAATGGGCCGCCAACGCCGCGGGGAGGTCGGCGAGCGCCGTGACCTGGCATCCCGCCGAGTCGAGCATCTCCTGGTAGGTCAGCCGCCCTTGCCGGTTGCCGCTGACCACGAGCGCCGACGTGCCAACGAGTCGCGTGTCGCGCGAATCCGGCTCCGGCTCGGCGGCGGTCGCTTCCAGCGGGACGACAAAGTGGAACTCGCTCCCTTGGCCGAGCTCGCTTTCGACCCACATCCGTCCCCCCATCAGCTCCACGAGCTGGACGGAGATGTTCAGGCCCAGGCCGGTGCCGCCGAACTTACGGGTGGTGGAGCTGTCGCTTTGTCGGAAGGCCTCGAATACGGTCGCGAGCTTATCGGCGGCGATGCCGATGCCCGTGTCGCGCACGATGCCGTGAATGGCCACTTGCTGACCGGCGGCCGCCTCGCGTTGGATCTCGACGCCAATTTCGCCCTGGGTGGTGAATTTGACCGCGTTG
>JAEUIK010000734.1 GCA_016793185.1 Planctomycetaceae bacterium
CGCTGGTGGCCCAGGAGCGGCATCTCGGCGCAAGTTTGAAGAGTGGATGAACGCCCTCCGGCTGTCGAAACCGACAGGCGTCGGGCGAAGTATCTGTATTGAGCCGCCGGTCGAGGCCCAGGGATGAGCCTGACCGTCCGAATCTGAAATCCGCAAACAGACAAGGGTTAGGACATGCAACGCACGTTGGTTCACAGCCTCGCGCTGGCGGCCGTGGCGGGGTTCGCCGCTGCTTGTGCCCATTCGACCACCGCTTTGGGGAACGAAGCGGCCCTGCGGGTCGGCAAGCAGATCCCCAATTTCACGCTCCGCGATTTCCGTGGCAAAGAGCACTCGCTGGCCGACTATGCCGACGCCAAGGCGGTGGCGGTGGTCTTCCTGGGGACCGACTGCCCCCTGGTCAAGCTCTACGCCCCCCGGGTCGAAGAGCTGGCGGAAGAGTTCGCCGCCCGCGGCGTCAAGCTGATCGCGATCAACTCGAACCGGCAGGACACGCCGACCGAGATCGCCGGCTTCGCCACCCGCAATCACCTGACCTTCCCGATTCTCAAGGACCCGGATAACGGGGTGGCCGACCTGTTCGGCGCCATCCGCACGCCCGAGGCCTTCTTGCTCGACAGCAAGCGCGTCGTCCGCTACTGGGGCCGCATTGACGATCAGTACGGCGTCGGCGACGGCTCGGGCTATGCCAAACCGAAGATCCATCGCCGCGACCTGGCCGAAGCGGTCAATGAACTGCTCGACGGCAAGGAAATCAGCCAGCCGGTGATCGAAGCCACCGGCTGCTTGATCGGCCGCACGCAGAAGGTTACTCCGCACGGCGACGTGACCTACTCGAAGCAAGTCGCGCGAATCCTGCAGAACCGCTGCCTCGAGTGCCATCGGACCGGCGAAGTCGCTCCCTTCCCCCTCACCAATTACGAAGAGGTGGTGGGCTGGGCCGACATGATTTGCGAAGTGATCGACGACGGCCGGATGCCGCCGTGGTTTGCCGATCCGAAGTACGGCAAGTTCAAGAACGACTGCCGGATGTCGGCCGAGGAAAAAGAAACGATCCACACCTGGGTCAAGAACGGCTGCCCCGAGGGGGACGCCAAGGATCTTCCCAGCGAGAAGGTCTTTGTCGACGGTTGGAAGATCCCCACGCCCGACCAGATCATCTACATGGCTGACGAGCCCTTCACCGTGCCGGCCGAAGGGGTCGTGCAGTACCAGTTCTACGAAGTCGACCCCGGCTTCAAGGAAGACAAGTGGGTGAAGATGGCCGAAGCGCGACCAGGCAACCCGGCCGTCGTGCATCACATCATCGCCTTCATTCGCCCGCCCGGATCGGGCGGCGGCTTCGGCGGCGGCACGCAGATCGGTTACGCCCCGGGCATGCCTCCCCGCGTGTTCGAACCGGGCCAGGCGATCTTCATTCCGGCCGGCTCGAAGTTCGTCTTCCAGATGCACTACACCCCCAACGGCACCGAGCAGCAAGACCGCAGTTACCTGGGTCTGGTGTTCGCCGATCCCAAGACCGTGACCAAGACGGTCCGCGGCGACGCGACGGGCAACGTCTCGTTCCGCATTCCGCCGGGCGACGGCAACTACAAGGTCACTTCCAAGAAGCGCTTCAGCAAGGACACGCTGCTGGTGAGCATGCTGCCGCACATGCATGTGCGCGGCAAGTCGTTCCGCTTCGAACTCGAGTATCCCGACGGCAAGCGGGAAATCATCCTCGACGTGCCGAAGTACGACTTCAACTGGCAGCTCTGGTACAACCCAGTCGAGCCGATCCTGATGCCCAAGGGAAGCCGGCTGCATTGCACCGCGTACTTCGACAATTCCGAGGACAATCCCAACAATCCCGATCCGACCAAGGAGATCACCTGGGGTGAGCAGACTTGGGAGGAGATGATGTTCGGGTTCTTCTCGACCATCGATCCGAACGAAGATCTGGCCAAGGCCGGGGGCAAGCCGGAGTTCAAAGTGGAGGACGAGAAACTTCCGGTCGCCTTCTAGTTCCAGGCGTGCCAGGCTGCGAGCGATCGCGGCGTAGTTCATCGACCGAATCTTGAACCCTCACCCGAGGGCCGGATTTCCGCTCCGGCCCTCGGGTTTTTTTGTTGGCTTTCAATCGTAGTCGATCGTCTGTAGTCGGCCTCTCTGAGGCCGATCCTCGTCTGCAGCCGGCGGCAGCGACGTCGGCTGCCCCGCGTTCGACGCACAACGCCGACCAGCGATGCACCGAGGCCCATGGCCTCGGTCACAAGAATACGGTGAGACCGGGGTCACAGACCCCGGCTACAGAAGGCGGGGGATTCCGGGCGTCAACTGGGACGCGCGCCCGACTTGCTTTCCCCCGATTCGCATCGGAGACTGTACAGAGACGACCCTTTGCCGCGTTTCGGCCGTTTGCCTGGAGTTGCCTGCATCATGCCCTTAGCGACCGCTGCGGAGACCTTGGATCGCGAGTTCCTGGAGATGCGGGCGAGGATCCTGGAACTGGCCGCCCGCTTCGACCGCCTGGATCGGTCCGAAGGGAGCGTGCAGGGTGACCCGCGCCTGAGCCAGATCCAGCAGGCGTTGGCCGAGTTGTCCGCGGCGCGTGCCGAGCGGGCCGAGCGCGTGCAGCTCATCTTTTCGCGCACCTACGACGCGAACTGGAAGCAGACCCTGGGCGTGCAGGACTGACGGCGGTGCGCGAACGGCCCGGGGACGGCGAGATTTCGGCAGCGACAGAGAGAGCGACCTGCGATGGACTATTTCGATCCGCACATTCACATGGTCTCGCGGACCACTGACGACTACGAGACGCTGGCTAAGATGGGCTGCGTCGCGATGAGCGAGCCCGCTTTCTGGGCCGGTTTCGATCGCGGCAGCGTCGAAGGCTTCCGCGACTACTTCCGCCAGCTCACCGAGTTCGAGCCGAAGCGCGCCGGCTGGTACCACCTGCAGCACTACACCTGGCTCTGCATCAATGCCAAGGAGGCCGAGAACGTCCGCCTCTCGCGCGAAGTGATCGCCATGATCCCCGAGTTCATCAACAAGCCGGGCGTGCTCGGAATCGGCGAGATCGGGCTCAACAAGAACACCAAGAACGAAGCGATCATCTTCGCCGAGCACGTCGACTTGGCCGTGCGCCTCGACGAGCAGATCCTGATCCACACGCCGCACCTGGAGGACAAGTACCAGGGGACGCGGATGATTCTCGACATGCTGGCCGACTTCTCCGAACTCGAACGGCGACGCGTGCTCGTCGATCACGTCGAGGAGCACACGATCCGCCCGGTGTTGGAGCAGGGCTATTGGGCCGGGATGACGCTCTACCCCGTCTCGAAGTGCACGCCGGAGCGGGCGGTCGACATGGTTGAGATGTACGGTCCCGAGCGGCTCCTGGTCAACTCGGCCGGCGACTGGGGTCCGTCGAAGCCGACCGCCGTGCCCGACTTCATCCTGGCGATGCGCAAGCGCGGCCATACCGAAGCGGCGATCCGCCGCGTGGTTTACGAGAACCCGCTCGAATTCTTCAGCCAGAGCCGCAACTTCCAGTTCACGCCGCGCGACGTCTCGGAAGCGGCCACGAACTAGCGCGGCGTGCTGCACGGCGCCTCGTCCGCGCGCACAGGCCTTATCCCCCCGACCAGGGCGACGTGGGGGGCCAGCCCGGCGGCGTAATGGCCACGTGGGCCGGCACGGCGATCGACTCGAAAGTTTTCGCATCCTGCTTCATGGCGCGACTCAAGGCCTGCTGGATCGATTCTCCCTGGCTCAGGTGCAGCACCGCCGGCGTCCAGGACTGCCGCTGGTGCTTCCAGACCGGCTTGTTGTCGACCAGGTAGGCCAGTTCCAGGATCTGCGTCTGCACGGTGTGCTCGGTGTAGCTGCCGCCGTTGAAGTTGCGGTACTGCACCTTTTGCGCTTCGCCGGGACGGATCGTCGCCGAGAGCACCACATTCGACTGCGGCACGACCTTCATCCCGACCTGTTCCAGCCGGGCGGTCAAGGCCTGCCGCACGCGCTCTTGTTCGTCGGCCGATCCCGAGAAGCTCATCCGCAGGCTCACGTCGAGCCCGGGCCGAATGACCAGCAAGGCATCCGCGTCGAGCGTCTCGGCGGCGCGCAGCGCTTCTTTGTGGGGTAGCTTGGCGCCGATCAAGAGCGACGCCTCGCCGGTCCTGGAACCGGAGATCCCCCACACGGCCTCCCCCGTGCTCCACAGCGGCGAGTCGATGCCGCTGTACTTCCAGATCACGATCCGGCGGTCGAGATCGATCAGGTCCCCGTTGCCGGTGAGCAGATGCTGGTCGTCGCACCAGACGAGCTGATCGGTTGATCTGCCTTCGGCCAGGGTGAAATCGCGAGCCTGCTCGCCCGTCGCCAGGTCCCACGTGCGGACCCGGCCGTGGTCGACCAGCGCGAGCTTCCCGCCGTCGGGGCTGATGGCATGGCCCAGATGCGAGGCGAACCCCTGCGTCTGCGTGTCGATGTATCCCAGCGAGCTGCCGTCGAGCGGATCGAGAAACGAGATCCCTTTGCCCGTCAGCACGACCAGGTATTTCCGACCCGGCGAGAAGACCGCCCGCGCTCCGCGAATATCCGCTCGGCCGGCATAGACCGGCTCGGGCTTTCCGCGCGCGAGATCCCAGAGTGCCAGTTGTCCCCAGCGGCTCATCGTGGCCAGATGGTCGGCGTCGACGAAGCGCGCCCACTCGATTTCCTTGTAGTGTCCCCACTCGCCCGCATAGGGCTGCCAGCGGAACTTGGGCGTGGTCTTGAACTGGTCGATCTCGAACAACGTCAGCGTGGCGTCTTCGTCGCCGCTCCAGCGAATCCCGCACGACACCATCCGCCGGCTGTCGGGGCTGACGTCGAGCGGGACTTGCCCCAGATAGAATTCGGCGTCTTTTGCGACCTTGCGCGTCTCGAGATCGCAGGCCACGGCGCGCGTCGCCACGCCATTGGGATGACGGCTGCTGATGATCACATAGGCCAGCGGTCCCGGCGGTATCAGGACACTCTCGTAGTTGTCAAAGATGTCGCGCCGTTCCGGCAATGCGATCCGCGCCGGTTTGCGCGGCGTGGCCAGGGGGTCAGGCTTGACCTGCCACGCGCTGGCCCCGCTCAAGTCGAGTGGCGTCGCCGTGGCGAGTTGCGTCTCGAAGAATTTCACCTCGGCCAGCGACGATTCGTCGCCGGCTTCCCCCTCAATCCCGTCGCGCGCCTCCG
>JAEUIK010000006.1 GCA_016793185.1 Planctomycetaceae bacterium
CGACCGGCGGCGGCGCAAAGACAATTTGCGGCCGGACCTTCCGCACCAGCTCGGTGACGCGGCGTTTCGCATCGTTGTCGATCACGATCGACAGATCGCGAAACTCGAGACAATGGTAGGGGGCGCCCAGGATCTGGGCCGCGGTCCGACCTTCCTCACGGCGAACGGCGGCGATCGCCTCGGGCCCGAGGTCCCGGCTGCCACAATCCCCAGGAGTCATTGTCGCGATCGCGATCGAGTGCCCTGCCTGAGCCAACAGCGCCAACGTGCCAGCGCACTGGAATTCGATATCGTCCGGGTGAGCGTGGATCGCCAGGATGCGAAACTTGGTGGTGGCTGTCGGTTTCGTCACGCGTGCAACCTTTCGAGCGTCGTTCGGGGGCAGGGACCTACGGCGGGCGGCTACGGCAGGGGTTCGCGGCGCCGCGGCCGGCGCTGCCACCCAGGGCCAATCGTCGCCGCCGCGGCGATTTGTTATACTCGGGGGCGAAAGAACCCTCGCGGCCGTGAGTCACGGAAGACGACGCTCCGGCGGCCGCCCATCCCGATCCGTCAACCCTCCCAAGTGAGCATGGCCACCAGTATAGCCGCAACCAGCCCTCAAAGTGCCCGCCGGATTCCCGGCACCAAGGTTCCTTGCTACCAGTTCGATTCGAACATCGATATCGCCCGGCTGGTCGCCCAGACCATCGCCAATCTGATTCGCGAGCGCAATTCGTTCGGCCAGCATGCGGTGCTGGGGTTGCCGACCGGCTCGACTCCCGTGGGGATCTACCGCGAGCTGATCCGCCTGCACCGCGAGGAAGGGCTCGATTTCTCGGGCGTGGTGACGTTCAATCTCGACGAATACTACGGCCTCGAGCGCGACCGGCTGCAGAGCTATCACCGCTGGATGTACGAAACGTTCTTCAACCACGTCAACATTCGCCCCGAGAACATCCATATTCCCGACGGCAGCGTATCGCTGGAGGACGTCGAGGAGCATTGCCGGCGGTACGAGGAGGCGATCGAGCGCGCCGGCGGGATCGACCTGCAACTGCTGGGAATCGGTCGCAACGGGCATATCGGCTTCAATGAGCCCTTCAGCGTCCGGCAGAGTCGCACCCGGCTCGCCACGCTCGACCCCATCACGCGCAAGGACGCAGCCAGCGACTTCTTCAGCGAAGAGAACGTCCCCACCACCGCGCTGACGATGGGGATCGGCACGATCCTCGACGCCCGCAAGGTGATCTTGATTGCTTTGGGAGAACACAAGGCGGGCATCGTGCGCGAGGCGGTCGAGGGTCCGATCTCGGACCGCGTCCCGGCCAGCTTCTTGTGCGATCATCCCGATGCGTCGTTCCTGCTCGACAATGCGGCCGCGTCAAAGCTCACCGGCGTCGCCACCCCCTGGGCGCTGGGGAACGTCGTCTGGACCGACGACCTGATCAAGCGGGCCGTCCTCTGGCTCTGCTTCCAGACCAAGAAGGCCCTGCTGCGGCTGCAGGACAATGACTTTCGCAACCACAATCTGCATCAGCTGCTGCGGCACCACGGTCCGGCCCAGCGCGTCGCGCACCACGTCTTTCGCTGGATGATGGACACGATCGAGTATCACCCGGCCGGGCGCACCAGCCAGCGCGTGATCTGTTTCAGCCCACACCCCGACGACGACGTCATCAGCATGGGGGGAACGCTCATCCGCCTGGTCGAGGATGGGCACGAGGTCCACGTCGCCTACATGACCAGCGGCAACATTGCGGTGTTCGACCACGACGCCCGCTGGCTGGCCGATCTGGTAACCGAGTACAACCGGATCTTCGGCATCGACCAGGAGCGTTCGCTGCGGATCGAGGATCACGTGTTCGGGTCGCTGGCCAAGAAGCTGCCGGGCGAGCCCGACGCCGACGCCGTGCTGAAGATCAAGGCCCTGATCCGCTGGGGCGAGGCGAAGTCGGGGGCCACGGCCGTCGGTTGCCACGAGGAGCACCTGCATTTTCTCGATCTCCCCTTCTATCAGACCGGCACGATCGCCAAGCGTCCCGTCGGGCCCGAGGACGTGCGGATCATTCGCGAGCTGATCGAGCGCGTGCAACCGGGCCAGGTCTACGTGGCGGGGGACCTTTCCGATCCGCACGGCACGCACCGCGTCTGTGCCGAGGCGATCTTCCGGGCTCTGGCCGAGATCGAAGACGCCCACGGCTCGCGCCCCGACGTGCTCCTCTATCGAGGCGCCTGGCAGGAATGGGCTCCGCACGAAATCGAAATCGCCGTGCCGCTCAGCCCTTCGGATCTCGATAAGAAGAAGGCCGCGATCTTCCGCCACGAGTCGCAAAAGGATAAGGCTCTCTTTCCCGGGCCCGACGACTCGCGCGAGTTCTGGCAGCGGGCCGAGGATCGCAATCGCGGCACGGCCGACGTCTACAACCAGCTCGGGCTGCCCGAGTATTTTGCGATGGAAGGGTTTGTCCGCTGGAAGGGAGGGCCCATCTGATGGCCGACGACATCCAGGAACTGATCAAGGCGCTGTCGGCGGTCGATGCCGCGGCGCGACGCGTGGCTGCCGAACGCTTGGGGACGCTCGGCGAGAAAGCCCAAACGGCCGCCGCCGCGCTGGTGAAGTGCGTCGGCGACGCCGATGAGTCGGTGCGCGAGGCGGTGAACAGCACGCTCGAGGAACTCGGCCCTCCGGCGAAGGAACAACTCGCGCAGTTGACGACGCTCGTCAAGGACGGCTCGAGCGACGTGGCCTACTGGGCCGCCACGTTGATCGGCCGCCTGAAGGATGCCGGCAGCGCCGCCACCGACTCGCTGGCCCAGTGCGTCGCCAGCGCCAAGGAGATGCCGGTCCGCGAACGAGCCGCCTGGGCCCTGGGTGAGATTGGCCCCCAGGCTCAAGGAGCCGTCGAGGCGCTGAAGAAAGCCGCCGCCGAGGGTGGCCCCCGCCTCGCACGCCTGGCTAAGCAAGCACTCGAGCGGATTACAGGCTAGCGAATCGCTCTCCTGCCCCGCGGCGGCTCACTCGCGGGGATGCGAGCCGTCCTGCCGGGGACCTTACCGGACAGGCAAGCTGTAACGCCCCCCTTCAGGCGTAGTGCGCCCCTTCCCGACCGCGCGCCGATCAACTAGTCGGGCTGATCGATTCGCACCGGTCACATCGAGTTGGCCGGCAGGTTTACTTGGCGGGCGATTCTCGACTCTGCTCGCCTCGATCCACTCAGAGCCCGCCGAGCACCGCTCCTGAGTCACACCCAAGAAGGAACCCGTTTGTGCCGCGCTGCGCATCGATAGGCTGCCTGTTGCTGCTGTGGTCGAGTCTCTTGGCCCAGGCGGCCGAGCCAGTCTTCACCGACCTGGACTTTGGATCGGGATCGTCGGCCATCCTGGCCGACTTCCAGCGCGTGTCGACCGCCACCAAGGCTGGCGATGATTGTGGCCAGTTCCTGTGTGTGGCGGACCCGTGCAGCGACTGTACCTGCGGCGGGGCGGAAGATGGCACCGGCGTTCCACGCTTCTACGGCTGGCTCAACGGCGGCGTGCTGCTCAACGGCAGCAGCCCGCCGAGCCGCTTCAACGGTCCCTACAACGCCATCGACAACGACGGCGGGATGTTCAACCAGGCTTACCTGATCGGCGAGAAAACCCTCGACTCGCGCGCCCCCTTCGATGTCGGAGGCAGGATCGATGTGCTCTACGGCTGGGATTTCTTCCTCGCGCAATCCGCCGGTTTCGAGCTCAATACCAATGGCACGCTGCACTGGAACAACCAGTACTACGGGCTGGCGATTCCGCAGGCTTACGGCCAGTTCGGCAACGACGAGTTGTCCGTCAAGATCGGCCACTTCTATACGCCCGTGGGCTACGAAGGGGTACCAGCCACCAACAACTTCTTTTACTCGAAAGCCTATTCGTACATGTTCGCCGGTCCCTTCACCCACTGGGGAGGTCTGGCGGCGGCGAAGCTCACCGACCGCTGGACGGCGCAAGCCGGTTTGGTCAACGGCTGGAACGCCCTGGACCGCGTCAACAATCAGTTGGCCATGCTGGCGGGACTCAAGTACACCAGCGATGGATGGTGGACATCGTTCGCGATCATCACGGGAAACGAATTCAATAATGTTGCGGGCCTGCCCGGCATCACCCCGGATTGGGCCAATCGGACGCGTTACAGCTGGCTCGTCGGCCTGCAGCCGGGCGAGGGATGGGAGTACGTATTCCATCAATGGCTGGGCAGCCAGGCGGAAGGTACCGCCAGCGGCGGCACCGCTCTCTGGTACGGCATCGACCAGTACTTGTTTTACACGCTCACTTCGACGTGGAAGTTCGGCGGACGCTTCGAATGGTTCCGCGACGAAGACGGGACCCGCGTCGGTTTGAATCGCCCCGCGAATCCCAACAATCCGCCATTCCCGGGCAGCTTTTACTCGGGCTCGGTCGGCTTCAACTGGACCCCGCAGCCGAACCTGACCATCCGACCCGAAATTCGCGTCG
>JAEUIK010000022.1 GCA_016793185.1 Planctomycetaceae bacterium
CAGCAATACGCGACCGGAGTCCGGCACGTCTGGGTGAACGGGAAGCAGGTGCTCCGCGACGGCGAACACACGGGGGCGCTCCCCGGCCGAGTCGTCAGAGGGGCCGGAAGCAAGCGGGCGAAGTGAGCTCTTCGACTCAAAAAATCGCCAACAAGTTTCGGACTCAGGAAATCCGCCACATGCGACTCAAGGATCAGGTAGCTGTCGTTACCGGAGCGGGCTCGGGGATCGGCCGGGCGATCGCCCTCATGTTTGCCCGCGAGGGGGCCAAGATCGTCGTCGCCGAGCTCAACGAGCGGTCCGGAATCGAGACTGCCGAACTTGTCTCCGAACTGGGGCAAGAGTCGCTGGCCGTGCGGACCGACGTCGGCGACAAGCGGAGCGTGGCCGCGTTGTTTGCCGCGATCGATAAGCGGGGGTGGCCGGTCGACGTGCTGGTGAACAATGCCGGGACTGCCGAGCCCGAGTTGAAGCCGCTGCAAGAGGTCTCGGACGAGCGCTGGGATTCGCAGTTGCGGGTGCATTTGACCGGCACGTTCTTTTGCATTCGCGAGGCATTGCTGCGGATGGTGCCGCGCCAACGTGGCACCATCGTCAACTTTGGCTCGGTCGCGGGCTTGAGCGGATTGCCGGGCGGAACCGCCTACGCGGCCGCCAAGGGAGGGGTGATCGCGCTGACCAAGAGTTTATCGCAGGAGGTGGCGCCGCTCGGAATCCGAGTCAATTGCGTCGCGCCCGGCTGGATCGATACTCCGATGCTGGGGAACTTGCCCGAGAAGTGGCGCCCCGGGATGATCAAGAACACCCCCTTGGGAAGGATCGGCACGGCCGACGAAGTGGCCGGCGTGGCGCTGTTCCTCGCCTGCGATCTGTCAGGATTCGTGACCGGACAAATCATCAGTCCCAACGGCGGCATGTATCGCTAGCGCAGCAACGTCCTGAACAAGGAGAGTGAAATGCAGATTTGCACGACACGGTTTCCGAAAGTGAGAACGGTCGCCGGCATGCTCATCGCGGCCCTGGCCGTCGCCGGTGCGGCACGGTCCAGCGGCGCGGACCTGAAGGCGGGCGACAAGGCGCCCGGCTTCAAGCTGCAAGGCACCGACGGCAAGGTTCACGACCTGGCCGACTATGCCGGCAAGAAGGTGGTCGTACTGGCCTGGTTCCCCAAGGCGAAGACGCCCGGCTGTACGGCCGAATGCAAGTCGATGCGCGACAACGGCAAGGCATTGAAGGGTCTCAACGTCGCCTACTTCACCGCGAGCGTCGACAAGCCGGAGTACAACAAGGAGTTTGCCGAAGAGCTCGAGCTCGATTTCCCGATTCTCAGCGATCCGACGTCCGAGGTCGCCAAAGCCTACGGCGTGGTCCACGGCGAGCGGAAAGTCCCTGAGCGCTGGACGTATTACATCGGCGAGGATGGCAAGATCCTGGCGATCGACAAGCAGGTGAAGACCTCCACGCACGGTGCCGACGTGGCCGCCCGGCTCAAGGAGCTGGGCGTCGCTGAGGCGAAGTGATGCCACCTGTTGCCACGACGCTGTACCCGTTTGTTCCGTCGGGGGCAGACTTCGAGCGCGCGCTGGCGTTCTTCGGGGAAATTGGCTTTGCCGAGCAATGGCGCGGTCCGGGCATTGCCGGGCTGCGCTTTGGCGGGGCCTATTTCCTGCTGCAAGAAGCCGACGTGCCGGAATGGCAACGCAATCAGATGATCACGATCGAAGTGACGGACCTGGACGGCTATTGGGCCGAGTTGGCGGCTAAGGATCTCGTCGGACGCTTTCCCGGCGTGATGTTGAAGCCGCCGACGCAATTCCCATGGGGTCGCGAGGTGCACTTGATCGACCCGGCCGGCGTGTGCTGGCATGTGCGGCAAGCTGCGCCGCAAGCACACTAGCTCGCAGCGCTGGCGCGGGACTCGATCATTGGATCTAGTCCAGTCCCTCGCCGGCGCTGCGGGCTAACGGGGATTACTGTTCGTGCAGCAGGGCCTCGAATTCGTCCTCGGTAATGACCTTCACGCCCAGTTGTTGAGCTTTCGTCAGCTTACTGCCCGCTTTCTCGCCGGCCACCACGTAGTCGGTGTTCTTCGAGACGCTCGAGGCGGCGCGTCCGCCGGCCTGGACGATCATTTCCTCGATCTCTTCGCGTTTGTATTTCGCCATCGTCCCGGTGACGACGAGTGTCCTGCCGGCCAACGGGCCGACCGCCGCGGCCACGGCTCGCTGCGGCGCGGTTGTCTTGACCCCCACGCTTTGCAGGTCGGCGATCGTTTGCGCACCTTGGGTGCTGTGCAGGTACTCGAAGACGCTTTGCGCAATAATCGGGCCGACCTCGTTGACTTCGCTCAGCTCTTCGAGCGCCGCTGCGGACAGGGCTTCGATCGATCCGTAGTGCTCGGCCAGGACGTTGGACAAACGCGTCCCCACATGGCGGATGGAGAGGGCGTTCAAGAGCCGCGCCAGGCCGCGCGACTTGCTGGCTTCGATGCCGGCGAGCAGATTCTCGGAGGATTTGAGGCCCATCCGCTCGAGCCCCGTCAATTGGTCCAGCGTTAAGCGATACAGGTCTCCGTAGGTTCTCACCAGACCGTCGGTCACCAGCTGATCGACGAGCTTGTCGCCGAGACCCTCGATATCCATCGCGTTCCGGCCCGCGAAGTAGCGGATCTTTTCCTTGATCTGGGCAGGGCATGCCGCGTTCGGGCAGCGGATGTAGACGCCCCCCTCGTCCTTCACGAGTTTCGTATCGCACTCGGGGCAACGCGTGGGAAACTTGAAGGTCGGCAACTCCTCTTTTCGCAGATGCTGCTCGACGCGCACCACGTGGGGAATCACCTTGCCCGCCTTCTCGACGACCACGACATCTCCGACGCGAATGTCCTTGCGCTCGATTTCGTCGGCGTTGTGCAGGCTGGCCCGCGTTACGACCGTGCCGGCCAGGGGGACCGGTTCGAGGTCGGCCACCGGCGTGATCGTGCCCGTCTTGCCCACCTGGACGCGAATCTGCTTGAGCCGGGTGGTTCCCTCGTACTTCTCGAACTTGTAGGCCACGACCCACCGAGGGCTCTTCGACGTGCTGCCGAGGCGCTCGCGCTGCGCGAAGCTATTGACTTTGAGCACCAGGCCGTCGATCTCGAAGTCCAACTCGTGCAACCGTTCGGTCAGGTCCTCGCAATGCGTGACGGCGTCGTCAAACGATTGAAAGCACTCGACGTGCGGCGTGGCGGGCAGCCCATAGCTCTTGAGTTCGGCCAGGAACTCCATGTGGGTCCGGGCCTGCAGCCCCTCGGCATAACCGATCCCGTGGCAAAACATCCGCAGCCGGCGCTT
>JAEUIK010000042.1 GCA_016793185.1 Planctomycetaceae bacterium
AATTTTTCGCCCGTTTTCGCGGCGACGCTGCTGCGCGTCGACGACGGCAGTCCCTACGAGGTTGCCGAGCAAGAGTTCGAAGCGCGGATGACGGCCGACGCCATGCACCCGGCGCTGCCGCTCGACGCCCGGGAAGAGCTCGTCGTGAACGTGGGCCCGTCGATCGGTCTGGAGAGCATCGTCAGCAAGCTCGACGCCAGTGCGACGAGCGAAGTGGCCGTGGCCAAGATTGCCCGCGTGGACCAGTTGCCCACGCGCTGGTACGGCTACGATGGCGTCGCGACCGTCGTCCTGGCCACGAGCCAGCCGGAGGCCTGGCGAGCGCTTTCGTCCACCAGCGCACAGTTGGCGGCGCTCGACGAGTGGGTGCGGCTCGGGGGACGTCTGGTGCTGACCGTTGGCGCGTCCGCGCCCGAGGCGCTGGCTCCCAGCTCGCCGTTGGTGCGCTTTCTGCCCGGCAAGTACGCGGGGCTCGCCCCCCTCAGGCAACTGCGAGATCTGGAGACCTTCACCGGCGCGACCGAGCCGCTGTCGATTCCCGTCGCGCCGGCGGGGGAGGGGGGCGCCGCCGAAGCGCGGCTCGACGTGCCGCAGCTCACGGACGTGCGCGGACTGGTCGAAGTCAACGAAGGGGCCGCGTTGCCGTTGGTCGTGCGGGCGCCCTACGGTTTCGGCGAAGTGGTCTTCGTGGCACTCGATCTCGACCGTCCGCCGCTGGCGACTTGGAACGATCGAGGTAAGCTCGTCGCCAAGATCTTGAGGCTGCCACTGGAGAACAGCGCCGCGGCGGAGAATGCGCCGCCGAACTTTGGCGGTGGTGGCGAGGGGGACATCTCCGGACAACTGGCGCGCGGTCTGGATGAGTTTGTCGGCGTCAAGATCGCTCCCTTCTCGCTGGTAGCGTTGTTGATCGCCGGCTACATCCTGCTGATCGGTCCAGTCGATTACTGGCTCGTGAAGCGCGTCTTCAAGCGGATGGAGCTGACCTGGATCACGTTTCCCCTGATTGTCGTGGGCGTCAGCGTCGGGGCCTACCTGTTGGCGTCGTGGATGAAGGGAGATCGACTGCTGGTCAACCAGGCGCAGGTGGTCGATGTCGATCTCGGCTCGCAACTGGTCCGCGGCACCGAGTGGATCAACGTCTTCAGTCCCGCGGTGGAGCGCTATGACATCAGCGTGGCGCCCCACCTGCCTGACGGCGCCGCGGCCGCCGACGCGCGCCGGCTCGTCTCCTGGTTGGGGAAGCCCGATGGCAGTTTTGGCGCCGGGCAGCCGGGCGGAACGTCGCGCTTTCGCGGCGGTTACAGTTTCACGCCCGAGCTCGACGCCATGGATCGCGTGCCGATTCAATTCTGGTCGACAAAGCCCTTCAGCGCGCGGTGGGACCTGACCGCCCCCCAGGCGGACGAATGGATCGAGGTCGACCTCAAGCCGGCGGGAACCGACGCGGTCGAGGGAAAGCTCGTCTCAAAACTGCCCGCGGCGCTCAAGGGAGCCATGCTCCTGTACCGCCGCAGCGTCTATCGCCTGGGCGATGTCGCGGCCGGGGCCGAGGTCGCGATCGACCCGGCCGAGCGCCGCGAGTTGCGCTCGGAGCTGC
This sequence comes from Planctomycetaceae bacterium, assembly GCA_016793185.1. Classification (GTDB taxonomy): domain Bacteria; phylum Planctomycetota; class Planctomycetia; order Pirellulales; family JAEUIK01; genus JAEUIK01. The sequence goes on from JAEUIK010000042.1 coordinate 1,601, forward strand.
GCGCCGGCGGTGAATACAACGCCTACACCGCGGAAGTCCCCGAGGTCCTCGCTCGCATGATGTTTTACGAGGCCTACGGTGCGTCGCCCGAGATGCGGCTGGCCCATCAGTACCAGGAGTATCTCGACCTCAGCCGGCACCTGGAGATGGGGCAGGCGATTCTCGTCGGCCGAGTCGAGAGCGGGAGTTTGAACCTGTTGCTCGACGGCCGGCCTGCTCCCGAGGAAGGGAGCCGGAGCTGGACCTATTACCGGTTCTTGATTCCGATTGAACCCGACACGAGCGAGTGAGAGCAGAGTCGCTGGCGGCGGGGGCGACCGGCCTCCGCGGGCGAAGTTCGCATCTATAGAAGGCATCCACGTGATTGAAACACGCGATCTGACGAAGGCCTACGGCGACCTCTATGCGCTCAAGAGCCTCGATCTCAAGCTCGACAAGGGAGATGTCTTCGGCTTCATCGGGCCCAACGGCGCCGGCAAGACGACGACCATGCGCATCCTGGCCACGCTCCTGAATCCCACGGTCGGCGAGGCCTACGTCTGCGGCTACTCGATCTACACCAAGCCCAAGGAAATCCGCCGCGTGATCGGCTACATGCCCGACTTCTTCGGCGTGTACGACGACATGAAGGTCAGCGAGTACCTGGAGTTCTTCGCGGCCGCTTACCGCATCAAGGGTCCGCAGCGCAAGAAGATCTGCGACGAAGTGCTGGATCTCGTCGATCTGACCTACAAACGCGATGCGCTGGTCACGAGCCTGTCGCGCGGGATGACGCAACGACTCGGATTGGCTCGCGTGCTCTTGCACGATCCGCAAGTGCTGCTGTTGGACGAACCGGCCAGCGGACTCGACCCGCGCGCCCGCATCGAGATCCGCGGGCTCCTGAAAGAGCTCCGCAAGATGGGCAAGACGATCATGATCTCGAGCCATATCTTGCCCGAGCTGGCGGATATCTGTAACAAGATCGGCATCATCGAGCGTGGCGTGATGCAGGTGAACGCCGAGGTCTCGCAGGTGATGAAGCAGGTCCGCCGGGCGCCGGTGCTGCACGTGGGCGTGGTGGGAGACGGGACCGCGGCTGCCCGGCTGCTGGAATCGCACCCGCTTGTCGCCAGCGTCGATCCGCAAGACGGCCGCATCGTCGTCACGCTGCACGAAGGAACCGAAGACTATAGCGAGCTCCCCAGTCTGCTGATCGGCGCGGGGCACAAGCTCACGCTCTTCAAGGAAGACGAGCTGAACCTCGAGTCGGCCTTCATGGCCCTGACCAAGGGAATCACGGCGTAGGAGAGCAGGTGCTTCAACTTCTGTAGTCGGGGTCGATGACCCCGATCCTCCCGACTTCTGTAGCCGAGGCCAGTGGCCTCGGGGACGGCTGGCCGGCTTGAACCAACGAGCGGGGCCGCCGACGTCACTGCCGTCGGCTACAGACGAAAACCGGCCTCGCAGAGGCCAGCTACAGACGCGAACGACGCTTCAGATCCGCAACTGCGTGAATTCCTTCACTCTCCCGGTAATCGCCGGTTCCACCGGCAGGCGTTCCATCGAACTGGCCCCATAGAAGCCGACGATTCCCTCGGTGTGGTCGAGGATGTACTGCGCGTCGGATGGCTCGGCGATCGGACCGCCGTGGCAGAGGACGAGGATCTCGCGATTCACGCGCTTGGCCGCGTCGTGCATGGCCTGCACGAGCTTGGCCCCAGCTTCCAGCGTCACCGCCGTGTGCGCACCGATCATTCCCTTGGTGGTGAGGCCCAGATGCGGGATCAGAATATCCGCGCCTGCCTGGGCCATGGCGGCTGCTTCGTCAGGGTTGAAGCAGTAGGGGGTGGTGAGGAGGTCCAGCTCATGCGCCAGCCGGATCATGTCGACTTCCAGGCCGAAGCCCATGCCGGTCTCTTCGAGGTTCGCGCGGAACAATCCATCGATCAGCCCCACGGTGGGAACGTTCTGCACGCCGGCAAACCCGGCCGCCGCCACGTCGCGCAAGAAGTGCGGCATCAAGCGAAAGGGATCGGTACCGCATACGCCCGCGAGCACCGGAGTCTTGGTTGCGACGGGCAGGACCTCGCGGGCCATCTCCATGACGATTGCATTCGCGTCGCCATAGGGCATCAGCCCGGCCAGCGAGCCGCGCCCCGCCATGCGGAAACGTCCGGAGTTGTAGATCACCAACAGATCGATGCCCCCCGCCTCCGAGAGCTTGGCGCTGAGGCCGGTGCCGGCGCCGCCGCCGACGATGGGTTGGTTGGCAGCGACTTTGGACTTGAGGCGGGCCAGAATCTCACTACGGCGAAAGGGCGTCATCGCGGCGGGTCCCCCGAGGCCAGGCTTTGGAGTTGGGTGTCGAGTTGAATCAGCTCGAGCAGCTTGCGCGCGGCCGCTTCGGCGAACTGCGCGTCGTTGATGTGGCAGTCGAGCTCGATGATCTCGGTGTTTCCGGCGGTACGGCGAATCGCGGCGAACAACTCCCCCCGCGCGGCCGGGTCGTCGAACGGCTGTCCCGTCGCGTCGATGGCCGACACGCCGCGCCGCGGCAGCAGGATGCAAGCGGGCGCCCGGGCCGACGCGAGCTTGGTCCCGATGTCTTCGCCAATGCGACGGTTCTCGTCGATCGTGGTCCGCATGAGTGTGACGGACGGGTTGTGCTGGTAGAACTGGCGCGACTTGAACCGCTCGGGCACGCTTTCGGGTCCATGAAAGTTCACCATATCCGTCGCGCCCACTGACACGATCTGCGGCACGCCTCGCTCGGCCGCGGCCGTCAAACGCGTCGGCCCGGCGGTGAGGAATCCGCCGACGAGCTCATCGGCCAGTTCGGTGGTGGTGATGTCGAGCACGCCGGCGATGAGTCCTTCGCGGACCAGCGACTCCATCGCCTGTCCGCCGCTGCCGGTGGCATGAAAAACGAGCACTTCGTAGCCCACCTGCTCGAGGATCTTGCGCGCCTGCTCGATGCAGGGAGTCGTGACACCGAACATCGTGGCGGCGATGAGCGGGCG
>JAEUIK010000100.1 GCA_016793185.1 Planctomycetaceae bacterium
GCGGGCAGCTCCAACTCGGCAAAGAGCTCCAACTGCGGAACTTCTTGACCCGGCGCTAGATAATCGGTGCCGAACATCAGTCGATCCTGACGCCGGATGAGGAACTCGCGGCCGAATTTCAGGTCGCGGCGGATGGCGCCGGCGCCGCTCCCCGCCGAGAGATCACCGAACAAGTTCGGATACGCGTCAAACAGCCGATCGATGGCTCCGCCCGGCGCGACGTCGCCGCGCGGATAGCCGCCGAGGTCCGCGGGCGTGACGCCGCCGCCGATCGACGCCCACCACCCGGGGCCGTGACCGATGAACGGGACAGCGGGAAACTCACGCACCACCTTTTCGAGTCCCGGCAGTCCCGGGGCATCGAGATTGCGCTGCGTGTCGAGATGGAACAGCACAGGGAGCTTCAGTTCGGCACAAGCGGCATAGAGCGCCCGGTTGCGGGGATCGTCGATCGCGACGCCCGGCTTGTGCTCGCCGAACCCCTTGGCCCCCGCCTCGACATAGCGGGTGAGCATCGCGACAAGTCCCTTATGCCCCCCGTTGTAGCTCGTCCGCGGATCGATGGAGCAGAACGGAATCAATCGGTCACGATGAGGGCGCGTTTCGGCCAGGACGAACTCGGTGCTCAGTGGATAACTGCTCGACTCGGGCGAGACGAGCGGCAGGACGACCGCTTGCGCGATTTCGTTGGCATCCATCCAGCGCAATAGCTCGGTGGCAGTCAACTCGCGCCCCGAGTTCCACACCGTACCCAAATGTGTGTGCATGTCGACGTAACGCCCGACAGGAAACTTCGAGGCGGACCGGGCGAAGGCCGCCGCCAGCTGCCGGCCGACTCCCAGGGAGGTCGCGGCGCCCAGGGCGCCGCGCACCAGCTCGCGCCGAGTAATGCATGGAGGCATGTGAGAAGTCTCGTCTTGGTGTTGTTCAAAGCGCCTGGGCCCGGCGCGGTTGCAGGATTGCGGCGCAGGCTGCGGCAAGTCCTGTTTAGCTCGCGGCGCCTGCCAATGCAAAAAACTACCTGCGAAAACGCGATCGCGGGAGCATTGCACTGTGCCGAACAGCGGCTCGCCGAGCCTGTTCGCGCCTGGCGACGGATCGACAACGGAACCTAGGCATTCCGGCGCTGCATCGCCTGTTGCAGCGGGCAGGACGCGGAATCGACGGTGGCGCCTTGCCGATAGTCGGCCAATAAGGCGCGCGACTGCTGGGCCAGCTCGCGGCGCACTTCACGGCGCTTCCCCTTGAGCCGCGCGATGCGCATCTGGTCGTAGGCGGTGGTCTGGTGCCGCAACCAGGCGATCACGGCCGCTTCGGCCCGGCGCTCAAGCGGGATCCGCTCGGTGCGGGCGACGGTGCCGCTGCCGACCGGCGTAGCATGCTGGGTGACGGCGGCGGCGAGCTCTGCGGCCAATCCGGCATAGCGGGGGGCAAAGCTGAGAAACTCCAGTACCGCTTGTCCGAAGTTCTCGACGTAGGCATCCTGTTTCTTCTCGCGGCGCACAGCGTCGGCGGCACGCCGTTTGGCATAGGCCGGTGTCTCGCGCTCCGCGGCCAGTGAGGCCTGTGCGGCGGCGATCTGCGCGGCCGGGGCCCAGACTCCGCGCGAGAAGATCTTGCGTCCCTTTTTCTCCTGAACCGTCCACGTCGGACCCGCAGCTTTGACCC
>JAEUIK010000107.1 GCA_016793185.1 Planctomycetaceae bacterium
ACGTTGCCTCGGCCCGCTTCGCCTACGCCCGGAGCGGCTCGCACAGATTAACCGCCACCGGCACGAAGATAAAGAGTGGCAGCCAGGCGGCGAAGGCAGGCGAGACGAGTGAGACGCCGCCGATGTACTGCGACGCGAGGACCACGAACATGAAGAGCGAGACAGCCACCATACAGAGGCCGATCGCCAGGAAGAGGTTGCGATTCTCGCGGGTCAGCACCAAGGGGAGCCCGAGAAATAGCAGCGTCACGTCCAGCAGCGGCTGGACGATTCGGCCGTGGATCGCCACGCGGACGTCGGCGCCGAAGTCGAGGCTCGGATTGCGCAGTCCCCGCACCAGTTGCCAGGTGGATGAAAACTGCCGCCACTGCGAGCCCCCCGTGAGCTGGTCGAAGGTCATGTTGCTGGCGACAAAGCACTCGTCGGGTTCGAGCCAGGGGGCATCCTGGGGCGTGATGATCACCGCGCGATCGCCGAGGCGGGCCGAAGCGCGCGTGGCCAGATCGGCTGGCTCGCGCACGCCGCGGAGCAGGTAGCCCCCGGCGTGGTCGGCGTTCGCCGGCTGGTAGAACGCGTCCTTGGCGGTGATCTGCCGGCCGAACTCGGCCAAGGCGTTGCGGAGCAGCAGGTTCGGCTCGGCGATCCGCTGTTCCTTGGCGAACGTCTGCTTGCCGCGGAAGAGGATGCCCGTCTCATGATCCGGGCGTGGCTGCAGATCGCGGCCGAGATCGCCGGCCAGGTCCTTCGGGTCGCGTCCCAGTTGCTTGCTGATGCGGGGGATGATCACTTCGCGGCTGGCGGCGGCAACCAGGCTGATGCCGATGGCGGCGATAAAGACGGGCTTCATGACGCGGCGCGTGGGAAGCCCGGCCGCCAGGAGCGCCGTCAGCTCGTTGTAACGCTGGATCCAGGTGACTGTGAACATGGCCGCGATCAGCGCCAACACGCCCGACGTCCGGTCGAAGAAGAAGATCGAGCGATAGGTGTAGTACTGGGCCATCGTCCCCAGCAGGTTGCCTTCCTTCTCGGCATAGCGCAAGAACTCGTCGAGATTGCCGAAGGCATCGAAGACGATATAGAGTCCCGTCAGGCTCGAGAAGCAGATCAGGAAAACCTGCACGAACTGCCTGAGCAGGTATCGGTCGATGATTCGCATGCGTTGCATCCTTGCCGCGCGGCGTCGTGATTGCGATTCCAAACGGGTTCGAGAGCTAGCTCAGCACGTCGCGGATAGCCCGTCCCAAGGCCGCGATGCCGCGGGCGATTCCAGGTTCGTTCTGCACGCCAAAACTCAGGCGGATCGAGTTGCGGCGTACCGGCACGCCTTCACGGGGAAAGCAATACTCGCCCGGCACGTAGAGCACGCCGGCCGCGACGGCCGCCCCGAAGAGCTTGCTCGCGGGTCCGGCGGCAAGTCCCTCGGGAAGCTCGAGCCAGACATAGAGCCCGCCGGTGGGTCGGCGCCAGCTTACGCCTGGGATGTCGCCGAGATGCTCTTCGAGCGCGTCCAGCATGGCGGCGAGCTTCGAGCGGTAGCTCGCTCGCAGGCGTTCGACGTGGGCGTCGAGCTGGCCGCGTTCGATCACGTTCCAGATCAGGTGCTGCGTGAAATTGGGCGCGCCGAAATCGATGTTCCCCTTCTGATTCAGCACCGGCTCGACGAGCGCGCGGGGGAGAATCCCATAGCCGACGCGAATTCCTGGCGAGAAGCATTTCGAAAACGTCTGCGCGACGATCACCGTTTCGCCCGACGAGTCGTAGGCCCGGAGGCTGGGCGTGTCGTCGCCGGCGTAGCGCAGCTCGCGGTAGGCCGCATCGTCAATGACGTAGATCCGGTGGGCGCGCGAGTAGCGCTCGGCCAAGGCGACGATCCGCGGCCGCCGCGCGGCGGACAGAGTGACGGTCGAAGGATTGCTGTAGTAGCTCGTGATGTAGATCGCCTTGACGCGGCTGAGCTCGCCCGCGGCGTCCAGACGCGCCAACTCGGCCTCCAGCGCCTCAGGGATCATCCCCTGGTCGTCGATGGCGACGCCGATGGCCCGAACGTCGAGGTTGCCCAGCACCCCCAGGTAGACGAAGTACTCCGGAGCGCCGCAGAGGACGATGTCGCCCGGATCGAATAGCGTGTCGGCCAACAGGTGCAGCAGTTCGTTGCTGCCGGCGGTGACGACGAGGTTGTCGAGAGTCAGTCCGGTTTCTGCCGGCGTGGTGCCGTCGGCCGTATGGAACCGCTCCAGCAGCGCCTCGCGGAGCGGGGCGAGACCCGAGTTCGTGCCGTATTGGAGAGCGCGCCGTGCTTCGGTGGGGTCGGCCAGCAGCGCCGCAACCGCCTCGCCCGCCAGCTCGACGGGCAGCGTGGCCGGATCGACGAAGCCGGCCGCCAGCGAGATCAGGTTGGGATTGGCCAGCGCCTGATGCATCAGGTGACTGATCGGCTGCCCGCCGGCCATCTTCGCCCGCTGGCTGAGACCGCTCGTGCTCGTCATCGCTGGCATCTCATCGATCGGGCGGTCCCGGGAACAAAGGAGGGGAAGCATAGGATAACCGCTTGCAAGCAGTCAAGGTCGGGACCAGCGGGTCCCGTGCGGGGCGCCGGCTCCCGCGGGAAACGCGAAACGCTGGCACTTGTCTCGCCAGCAAGACAGGCGACGGTGGCCGCAGGTTCGAGCCCGGCGGCCGTGTCTGCTAGGGGGCCTGGGGAGAGTCGCTCAGCAGGTAGGCGAGCAGGTCGCGCAGCTCGTCGGGCGTCTTGATCAGCCCGTTGGGCATGGGGGAGGTGGGCTGCAGCTCGCGCTCGTCGATCGCGTTCTTGGCGATCGGCTTCCGTGTCGCATCCGCCAGGAGCAGTTCGAGCTGCTGCTGGTCTTCCGTCAGAACGAGGCCGGTGTGAATGCGACCGTCGCTGGTAACGATCGTGCTTGCGCGAAACACGGGCGCGACTTGCCGACTGGGAGCGAGAATCGATTCGACGAGGTGTGGCACGGTAAAGCGAGCCTTCGCGCCCGCCAGGCTCGGGCCGCCGGCGACGACTTGCTCAAGCGTGATCGCGTGGCACTTGACGCAGCCCAACGCATCGGCGCCGAACAGCTTTCGGCCGCGCGCGGAATCCCCCTGCCGAGCCGCCTGCTGCCAGTCGACTTCGAGGAACTCCGGGCCCAGCGGCTTGTCGCCAGCGCCGGCCGCTTCTTTGAGCCGCGCAGCGAGTGTTCCGAGTCCGAGCCGCTCGGGTAAAACGACAGCTACCGCGTCGGCAGCGCGATAGCTCAGTGCGATCTGAGGGCTAGAATTGCGCGTTTCGATCCGCAGCAGCAGGTCGTTACTTCCGGGCTGCAGCTCGACGACTTGCTCGCCGCCGGCGCCGGCCAGCTTGCGGCCATTGTGCCAAAGGGAAATCGAGTCGGCGCCTGACGCCTCAAGCAGTGCGCGCTGCGCTCGGGAAGTCTGCAACCGGCAATAGAGATAATGAGCCGCACGGTTCTGGCCAGCGGCGACAGCGGGAGAAAACTTGCCATCGGCCGAGGCGGCGAGTTCGCGCCAGGCGAGCTTTTGCCCGCCGGACTGGAACTCAGCGGTCAAGTCGATCGGTCCGGCTTCAGGAAGCCCGGCAGCCGATGGATTCTCGGTATCCACCGCGAGCGGGCCCAGGTACCACGCACGATCGACAGCGCCGCGTGGAGCGGCCAGCAGTCTTGCGCGCTCGATGCGCTGCCGCGCAGCGACGATCGCCGGCTCGGTGGACGCATCGTTCAGGAGGCTGAGGTAATAGGCCCCCTGCAGCGCCACCTGGTCGTCGGCATCGTTGAGACTCCCTTGCAGCAGGGCGAACAGCTCCTGTTGTTGTTCGGAATGCGGAAACTGCCGCCAGATCTCGGCGATGGTGAAGCTGCCGACTCTCCCCTGTTGCTTCAGATCGACGAGCGCGTCGGCGTACTGGATGACGAACGACGCGTTGCCGTGCTCGTACTTGAGGGGAATCTCGTCGGGGAGGGGATGGGTTGCCGGAGGGACCGTGAGGCGGATCCCCGCCGCAAGGACAGCGGCGAGACGCATCGCCGCATCCGGGCTGCGAGCGAGTTGCTGCAAGAGCGCTGCATCGCCACGCCGCGCCAGCAGCGTGGCGGCGGTCTGCCGCAGGTAGCTGTCGGAGGAACGCGCGGGGCCCGCTACCACTGCCTCGGGCGGCGGACCAGGGTAGTCAAACAGGCTCTCCAGCGCCGCCAACTGGACCTGCGGATCGCGGTCGTCGAGCCGCTCGGCGAAGTACGTCTCGGGAAGCTTATCGCGGGCGTACCGTCCCAGCGCGCGAACGGCCTGCAGCCGCGCCGCTCCGGGAAGCTCTTGTACGATCCGCTGCAGTTCGGTCACAGACTCGGGCGTACCGAGGCGCGCGACGATCCAAGGCAAATGTGCGGCGGCCGGCGAATCAGTGGACAGCTGGCGACTACGTTCGAGCAGCACGCTCGCCGCGGGGAGTTCGCGGCGCGTCAACTCGAGATGGGCCGCCGCGCGGCGCTGATAACTGGGACTGGCAAGCTCGTCGAGCAGCACAGAGGCGTCGAGCGCTGTGACCTCGGAAGAATCAAATGGATGCGCCGGCGGATCGTCCGCCGGCACCAGCATGGCAATCTCGCTGGCGTAGGTGGGCGAACCCTCGTTGCCTTGCATGTTGGAGACGGCAAAGAAGACCCGCCCGCCGCGGCCGACCGCCACGCCGACAGGTCGCGCCGTGTTCTCGCCCACGACGAGCGGGTGCTCGCCAGCCGAAAAACTGGCACCGCGCGAGACCAGCGGATACCGGCCGACCGTTCGATTGTCCCAGCGGGCCACCAGCAAGTTGTGCCGCAGGTCCTCGGGCAGGAGCGGTTCGTCGTAGTAGGCTTGTCCCACCGGCACGCCGCGCTGCATTTGCGTATTGACGATCTCCAGCAGGTCGCGGCGGTCGGGGGACTTCTCGGGCATCCAGCCGCGCGGCCATTGGAAATCGGCCTCGCGGGTGACGTGCAGCAGGCGCGCCGGCGAATAGCTGGCGGCCAGCGATTCGTGGTCGTTGTCGTTGGTGAAGAGATTCCAGCCGCGGTCGAAGGCGAGGCCGTCGCAACCGCGCAGTCCGCGCGCGAGCACTTGTAATCCCGTTCCATCGGGGCGACAGCGGAAGACGCCTCCCGCGCCGGTGTAGGGCGTCTGTTTTCCGTTCGGGCCGAACAGCGTCCAATGGCCCCAATGATCGGGACGTTTGAAATCACCGTAATTGAGGAGCGGATCGCCGGCCGCGAAGTACAGATCGCCGTCGGGCCCCCAGGCCAGTCCGTGCATCGTCACGTGCAGGTCGAGCGGCAATCCCCAGATCAGGCGCCGAGCTTCGACCGCGTCGCGCCGCACGCGCGCACCGGGAAGCACATACAGAGCGCTCGCCGTGGTGACGTAGAGGTCGTCGCCACGAATCTCGATATCGGTGATCCAGCTGTGGGGCGGGAAGCGAAACAGTTCGTGCCGGGGAGCATAAGCGCCAGCCGCCGCGGGCTCATACACGAAAAGCGCCTCGCGACCGCCGACGAACAGCCGGCCCGCGGTATCGAGCCGGAGGCTCAGGAACGACTCGGTCGACGAGCGATCGATCGTCACCACGCGGCAGCGCGGATCGGCCGATCCATAAACGAGCGGCTCCGCCGCCGGTGCCCAGGCGGCATTGAGCAGCGCGGGATGCTGGCGGGGCGAGGCATCGGCAAACGCGTTGGACTTGGTGTCCAGCGCGTCGAATTGCCACAGGCCGAGCGACTGCTCGTCGACAGCCAAGGGCGCCGCGGGAAGCCCGCTGACTGGCCGCAGTGAGCTTGACAAGCGCACCGAGTCGATCGCTCCCGCGCACGCCAGCCCATGCGGTGGGTAACCGCCGATCCACAGCGGCCCGGGGCGCACATCGTCGCGCTGCCGGGCAATCGGCGTCTCGCAGACCTGGCGACCGTCGACGAAGAGCCGCGCGACCTGCTGGTCGAACTGTGCGGCGAGATAGTGCCATTGGTTGTCGGTCACCACCACGCCCGAGCGGATCTCGGCCGGCGTGTAGCCCGGGAGAAACAGACTCAGGTCGCCGGCACCGGCGTAGGTGTACAACTCCCAGTGGCCGGCCGACTCCTTCGGCTGCTGCGCGACGAGAATGTTGAACGCCTGGGCCGAGTCGAGCCGGGCCCAGCATTCGATCGTCAGGGGGCGGCGGGCGAACTCAGGCAGCGGCTCGGTGCGGGCGAAGTGCTTTGCCGCCAGCAAGGCCTGACCGAACTTGCCTGGGACCAAGGGACCAGGCGCGGCGCGCGATTGGGCCGGGCCGGGCGGCGCGGCGGGAACCGGACCCGAACGCGGATTCCCGCCCGCGGCCCACACGGTGCCGCGGAGGATCAACTCGGCAACGGCGGGGACGCGCACCGACTCGGCCGCGTGGCCCAGGACGGTCTGGAACACGCGCCCCTGGCCGTAGGAGCAAACGAAGGCCATCGGCTCGTCTTTGCCCGTCACCTGCGAGCGCGCCGTGGCCAGGACTTCGATCGGCTCACTTCCCTGCTGATTGAAGTAGAGCTCGTCGATGGTCTCGAAGGGCTCCAGTCCGCGCGTGATCGGATGATCGGGTTTGACGATCTCGACGCGGAAGCGGCCATAGGCGTCGTGGCCGCTCTTGCCGGGTGTGTGGTCCCAGACGCGCCGGCAGATCTTGGTGCGCCACTCGGGCCAGTCGGTTTTTTCGGCGCCGGGCAGCGAGAAATGAAAGGCTCCGTTCGAGAAATGCAGGATGACCAGCCCGCCGCCCTCGGCGAGATACTTCTGGAAGTTTTTCTGTGCGGCCGGCGGCAGGCCCGGGCGTTCCCAGTTGCAGTAGTTCAGCACCACCGCGCCGTACTCCGCGAGCCGGGGGTTGGCGAGCGAGTCGGGGTTGCCGACGGTGATCTCGAGCGCTTGATCTCGGCGCAGCGCGGCGACCAGGGCATCGGTCACTTCGCGCCAATTGTGGGCGCCGTGCTGGTGGCCGGTGACGATCAGAATCCGCCGCGAGGGGGGCGCAAGCTGAGCGGCCGCCGGCAGGCCAGCGCGCAATGCGAGCGCCAGCAGCGCGGCGCCGATGAGGATCCGAATGACCGTAGGCGGGCGAAGCATGCAACTCAACTCCTCGCGGGTGGAGGCTGGCACAGGCGCGCCACCGCCCGCCGCATCGCCCCGCGCATCAGCACTTTCACGAACAGCAGCGCGACGGGGACGACCCAGATCGACGCCACGACATACTCGTACTTCCAGGTAACGCGCGCTCCTTGCTCCTCCGGCTCGAAAGTCCAGGTGCCGGCGGCCTCGCTCACGAGGCGCGACAGCGGCGGCCCGCAGCGCTCGATCCGATAGCGGTGGCGGCGCGGCCGGTCGAACTCGGTGACCTGCTCCCACAGGGTCGAACCGTCGGCCATGACGATCTCGCGCCGCGCGCCGGCGGCGAGCGGGCCGGAGCTGAGCAGGCGAACTTCGGCGATGGCCGGCACCGGGCCGAAGCCGCGAAAGAATTCTCGCGCCGCGGCCGGATCGGCCACGCGGTCGAAGAGCGCCTCCGCCGAGAGGTGGCGCGCCACGGCCGAGGCATGGGTTGTCAATCGCATGGCAGCCTCGCCCGGCGTGGGCTCGTGGTGACGTTTCCCCGCGGCGATTGTAAATGCCGGCCGCGCGCGGCGAAAGCATCCCCCGCCCGCAACTCGGTGCTTCCCCCTACTGAAACTTGGCGGCGGGTCGGCTACAATTCGTCGCGGCTGGCGCGATCCGCAGCCACCCCCAACCGCGCACACAGGAGAGAACGCATGCCCGTCAAGAGCCGCGAGATTCGCTTGCGAGAGCGCCCTGTCGGCGTGCCGAGCGAGGACCAGTTCGAGCTGGCCCAGGTGGACGTCGCCGATCCGCAGGAGGGGGAGTTTCTCGTCCGCAACATCTGGATGTCGGTCGATCCCTACATGCGCGGGCGGATGACCGAGCGGCGCAGCTACATTGCCCCGTTCGTGCCGGGCAAGGTGCTCGAAGGAGGCGCCATCGGCCAGGTCGTCGCCTCGCGGAATGCGAAGTACCCGGTCGGCACTTACGTCAACAGCATGCTGGGGTGGCGCGAGTTCTATCTGGCCACCGGCCGCGGCGTCGAGCGGATCGATCCCACTGTCGCGCCGATTCAGGCCTACCTGGGGCCCCTGGGGGCGCCCGGACTCACGGCCTACGTCGGACTCTTGAAAGTGGCTGCGCTCAAGCCGGGCGAAACGGTCTTTGTCTCGGGCGCCGCCGGGGCCGTCGGCTCGGTCGTCTGCCAGATTGCCAAGGCCAAGGGCTGCCGGGTGATCGGCAGCGCCGGTTCGCACGAGAAGCTCTCGTGGCTGCGGGGAGAGGCGGGTGTCGACTACGCCTTCAACTACAAGACGGCTCCTGACCTCTCTAAGGAACTCTCTCAGGGTGCGCCCGACGGGATCGACGTCTATTTCGAAAACGTGGGTGGCGCACAATTGGAAGTCGCGCTGCTGCACATGCGCGACTTCGGACGCGTCGCCATCTGCGGGTGGATTTCGCAGTACAACGCCACCTCGCCCGAGCCGGGACCGAGCACGCTGGCGCTGGCGATTCCGCGCCGCTTGCGGCTCGAGGGATTCATCGTGACCGACCATCTCGATCAGCGGCCGAACTTCTTCGCCGATATGAAGGAGTGGATCGCCGCCGGCAAGCTGCGCTGGCACGAGACGGTCTTCGAAGGGCTGCCCAACGCGCCCAAGGCCTTCATCGGTCTCTTCACCGGGCAAAACATCGGCAAGATGCTCGTGCGGATCGGACCGGATCCGGCCGTGTAAGACGGGCGACCAGCGACTCCGGTAGCTGCGCGGGAGCTGGCATTCATTCCCGCGGCAGTGACGACTACAATCGTCGCCTATGACATCTTCATCCGGTGCGGCGCCGGGATCGGATCCCGCCGCCGCGGGGGCCGCCAACGCCGCTGAACCCACGCAATCCGCGCCCGACCCAGCGCCGAACCCAGCCGGCGCGCGGCAGCCGCCGTTGGAAGTGTTGGGCCTCGACGACTCGGGCGCGCCGCTCGCTGCCGACGAAGAGCTCGGCGCGCGGATCAAAACCTTCCTGATCGGCAAGCCGCTCGACCTGGCCGACGCCTCGATCTATCACCGCGTGTCGCTCGTGGCCTTTCTGGCCTGGGTGGGACTCGGGGCCGACGGGCTGTCGTCCTCCTGCTACGGTCCGTCGGAGGCGTTTGCCAATCTCGGCGACCACACCTATCTGGCGGTCTTCTTGTCGCTGGCCACGGTCGTCACCGTGTTCATCATCTCCGCCTGCTACAGCCACATCATCGAGGCGTTCCCCTCTGGCGGAGGCGGCTATCTCGTCGCGTCGAAGCTCTTGGGCGCGCGGATCGGCGTGGTCTCGGGTTGTTCGCTGCTGGTCGACTACGTGCTGACGATCACGGTCTCGATCGCCGCGTCGGGCGAGGCGCTGTTCGGATTGCTCGCGCCGGAGTGGCATCCCTACAAGCTCTGGGCCGAGTTCGCGGCGATCGCGCTCTTGATCGTGCTCAATCTGCGCGGGATCAAGGAGTCGATCAACGCGCTGCTGCCAATCTTCATCACCTTTCTGATTACGCATACGATCCTGATCGTGGGGACGATCGCGCTGCACGTTCCCGCGGCCGCGGAGGTCAGCAACCGCGTGGCCAACGAAGTCCGCACCAGTCTCAACGATCCGCGGATGGGGCTGTGGGGGATGCTGGCGCTCTTGCTGCACGCCTATTCGATGGGGGCCGGCACGTATACCGGCATCGAGGCGGTCTCGAACAGCATGCCCGTCATGCGCGAACCCCGCGTCGCTACCGCCAAACGGACGATGGTCTATATGGCGGTCTCGCTCTCGTTGACGGCGGGGGGATTGATGCTCGCCTACCTCTTGCTCGGTCTGACCCGACCTTCGGCCGAGAAGACGATGAACTTCTTGCTGACCGAAGCCCTGGTGCGCGAGAGCGGCTGGTCGAGCACGCTGTGGGGAAGCGGGTTCTTGTGGGTTACCGTCCTCTCCGAAGGGCTGCTGCTGATCGTGGCCGCCCAGGCGGGCTTTATCGACGGGCCGCGCGTGCTCGCCAACCTCGCCCGCGATTCGTGGGTCCCGCACTGGTTCTCGAACCTCTCCGAGCGGCTGGCCACGCAGAACGGAATTCTCTTGATGGGATTCGCCGCCTTGGGGGCGCTCTGGACGACCGGGGGAAATGTCACCGCGCTGGTCATCATGTACTCGATCAACGTCTTCCTGACGTTCACGATTTCGATGATCGGCATGTGCCGGCATTGGTGGCAATTGCGCGGGCAAGAACCGCTGTGGCGCCGCCGGCTGGCGCTGTTCGTCGTCGGCGCGCTGTTTTGCGGCGCGATTCTCTGCGTCACCATCTATGAGAAGTTCGACGTCGGCGGCTGGAAGACACTGGGCGTGACGGGCCTGTGCATCGCCGGCTGCTTCCTGATTCGGCGGCATTACCAGGGCGTCCGCCAGCGGCTGGTGCGGCTCGACGAAACGCTGGCCACCATTACCCCGCCGAACCGGCCCCCCAACGACGCGCCACCCGATCCGCACGCGCCGACGGCCGCGATTCTGGTGCAGAGCTTCGACGGTATCGGCGTTCATACGATGCTCAATGCGCTCCGCTTCATGCCCGGGCAGTTCCAGAATCTGGTGTTTCTCTCGTCGGGGATCATCGGCTCAGGCAACTTCAAGGGGGCGGCGGCTGTCTCCGAGCTCAAGGAGCATACCGAAGAAGTACTGGGCAAATACGTCGACCTGACGCGCCGCCTGGGGATGCCCGCCACGAGCTTCATGTCGCTCGGAACCGATCCGGTCGACGAGCTCGAGCAACTCTGTCTGGAAGTGAAGAGGCGCTTTCCGCAGACCACCTTTTTCTCGGGCAATCTGGTCTTCCAGAAAGACGCCTGGTACCTGCGGATGCTGCACAACCAGACGGCCTTTGCCTTGCAGCGCCGCCTGCAGTGGGACGGAGTGCCGATGGTGATCCTGCCGACGCGCGTCCGCTAGCGCGCCGGCTCGCGCGAGGGCTTGGTGGCCGACGCATCAGCGTCGCTCTCGGGCTGGAGCAAATTCTCACCCCCTTCGGGCGTTCGCGCCTGCCGGGCCTGCTCCTCGATCTGCGTCGCTTCGCTCTGCAGTTTGCCTTCGGCCGCGGTCGAGATGCGGTGCGACTCGGGTCGCGGCGCCTCGCCGTTCGCGTCGCGCGGCTGGCGGCGCGGTGTCGATTTCGGCGCGAGTTCGCCCGCCGAAGAATCGGCGATAAGCCGCACATCGAGTCCGCGGGGGAGAAACCGCTCGCGTCCGTCGACGCCGCGCAGCATTTGCCGCTCTTGCAGGGCGTTCTTGGCGAGCCGCATCACCGACGAGCGGACCTTGAGCCAACTGTGCTGCGAGCCATCGAGCCAGAAGTAGACGCGGAGCGTGATGTCGCCGCCGGCGAGTCCTTCGACCAGGACCCACGGCTCCGGCTCGGCCAGCACGGCCGGGTGCTGTTCGAGGACCTGCAAGATCGCGTCCTGCGCGACGGTGACTGAGTCGCCCAGCCCGATCGCGAGGGTAAAGTCCTCGCGGCGGTTCGGGTTGCTGGTGAAGTTGAAGAGCGTGCTCTTGTAGACGACGGCGTTGGGAACCTGCACATGGTTGCCGGCCAGCGTCATGAGCACGGTCGAGCGGATGTTCACGCGCTGCACGTACCCTTGGACGCCGGCGATCTCAACCAGGTCGCCGACGCGGAACGGGTGCTGCAGGCTCAGGAAGATGCTGGACAGGAAATTCTCGGTGATGTCGCGAAACGCGATGCCGATCACCAAACCCAAGAGGCCGGTCCCCCCGAGGAAGGTCAAGGCCAGCCGCGTCAGTCCCGAGACGCGGAGGACGAAGTAGATCCCCAACAGCAGCACGACCACGGCCGCCGCTCGGGCGATCACGTCGGCCAGGAGCGTGGCGGGCATCCGTCGGCGGAGGATCGAACGCGACGTCCGCGCCGTCAGTCGTGCTCCCAGCCAGGCCAACGCCAGAATGCTCAGGCCGACGGCGCCGAACGGCAGAAACCCGATGCCGGACCGCCAGATCTCGCGCATGCTCTCCCAGGCGGGACGAAAATCCCACATGGAGCTCTGGGTGATCTGCAGATGATTGACCACCGCGACGACGTCCTGCGTGTTGCGCGCGAGATCGCTGGCCCAGTCTTTCGACGCCTGATCGCGCGACTTGCCGGAAATAAAGACGACGCCATCCTGCACCGCGACGCGCGGCGACTCGAACCAACCCGTCGCGCGCAGGATTCGCTCCAGGCGAACGCTGATCTGGTCATCGTCGGCCATGGGCTGGACGTCGACTTTCTGCGGTGCCGGAATCGTGGCGGGCGGGCCGGAGGGGGCGGGAGCCGCCGTGGCGGGCGACTCCAGCGGCTTCGCTGCGGGGGGAGGATCCTCGGCGCCGCGCGCCAGGCCGACCACGAGCAACCATCCACCGACGAGCCAAAACCTCCGCATCGCGCAAGCTCCCTGTTCACTCGATTCAGCGGGAAACCCGCGGACCGGCTTGCAGATCGCGTGCCAGGAGCAGCGAAGAGGCGTCGTGCTCGTAAGTCGTGAAAAACGACTACTGCAGGAGTGCCAGCAGGTCGCGCTCGAGGCGCGCTGGCTTGGTGATGGTCGGATAGCGGCGGACTACGTGTCCCGCGCGATCGACGAGGAATTTGGTGAAATTCCACTTGATGGCTTCGGTTCCCAGCAGCCCCCGCCGGGCCGACTTGAGGAATTTATAGAGCGGATGCGCACCCGGTCCGTTGACCTCGATCTTGGCGAACAGCGGGAAGCTGACGCCGTAGGCCGTGGAGCAGAACTCGGCGATCACCTGTTCGCCATCCGGCTCCTGGTGGCCGAACTGATCGCACGGAAATCCGAGGATGGCGAAGCCCTGGTCGCGGTGCTTGCGGTACAGCGCTTCGAGACCCTCGTACTGCGGCGTGAAGCCGCACCGGCTGGCGACATTGACAATCAAGAGGACCTGGCCGCGGAAATCCGCCAGCGACTGTTCGCGGCCGTCGATCGTGGTGGCGGTGAAATCGTAGATCGTTGGCATAAGAGTCACTTGCCGGTAAGCGGGCCGTGTCAGTCGATTGTAGCAAGCGGTCGCGACGTCTGCCGGCGGTTGGCCCAGAGCTGGCATGGTTCAACCCGGCAGACGAAACTCGCGGTTTCCTCGACCGCAGTTCAGCTGACCTGATCCGAGCATATCGCCGCCGTTTCCAGTGGGATCGCCTCGCGGTCGGCCATTCGTTCTCGGCCGCGAACTTCCAACTCGGCCAGGGCCCGCTGCAGATCGGGAAACAGGAACGTAAAGCCCGAGTTCAAAAGCCGCTCGGGCACAACGCGGCGGCTCTTGATCAACAGCTCGGTTTCGGTGCGGAGGACGAACGCGCCCAGTTCGAGCATCCAGCGGCTGGCTGGCAGGCCGAGCCGCCGACCGCAAGTGGCGCGCACACTTCGCATCAACTCGGCGTTGGTCAGCGGTTGCGGCGCCGCGACGTTCACCGGCCCCTCCAGGTCGTCGCGGGCGAGCAGCCAGGAGATGGCGCGGCAGAAATCCAGTTCGTGGATCCACGAGACGTACTGCTGACCCCCGGCCAAGGAGCCGGCGAGCCCCAGCTTCGCCAGCCGGCGGAGAATCGGGTAGACCGTGCCCGGCTCGCGGCCGAAGACCATGGCCGTGCGCAGGGCCACGCGGCGCGTGCTGCCCAGCGGCAGCCGGTCGAACTCTTCCTCCCAGGCGGTGGCGACCTTGACCGAGAACTCGTCCTTGGCCTCGCGCGTGCCGCCGACGGCGCAAGCGCCGCCAAAGGTGGACACAGCAGTCCAAAGATCATTAAGGCGAAACCAGCCAATTGCAGTAGTCGCGGATCGGCGGTGCTATGTCCCTTGCGCGCAATCTCGAAGAACAAGGTGGCGATTACCGCCAGGCCGGCCGCGATAAAAACAGATAGCGCGATGCTGACCCAGTCGGTGGGCAGAAGCATGAATCACCCCAACAGCACGAATAGCTCGCGTATCCGAGCCGACGGCCGGCCCGCCTATTCCTGCTCGAGCTCGCTGATCTTGGCGACGCGTCGGGCGTGGCGGCCCCCTTCAAAGGGCGTGTCGAGCCAGATTTCGACCATGCGGTCGATCAGCCGTTCGCCGAGCATGTCGGCCGAGAGGCAGAGCACGTTGACGTCGTTGTGGCGGCGGCTCATTTCGGCGGTCAGATCGTCGTGGCAGGTGGCGGCGCGAATGCCTTTGAACTTGTTGGCGGCGATCGACATTCCCAGCCCGCTGCCGCAGATCAGGATCCCGCGCTCGGCTTCGCCGGCGCTGACGCGGCGAGCCACTTCGGCGGCGATGTCGGGATAGTCGACGCTTTCGGTCGAGCAGGTGCCGCAATCGATCCAGCTATGTTGCAGGCGCTTGAGGCACTCGATGATCTTGCCCTTGACGCCGAAACCTCGATGGTCGGAACCGATGGCCACTTGCATGGCACGAATCTCCCTGCGGTCTGCCGCCGCCGATGTCGTCCAGGATTCGGCCCTGCCTCCCGCGGGAGCCGGCTGCCGAGCCTGCGCGACGGGTTACTAGAACTTCAACTCATCCATCCAGGTTTTGAGCTCTGCTTCGAGCTGCTCGGCGCATTTGGCGTACTGCTCGGCGGGGCCGCCGATCGGATCCGAGACATCGGACCGATCGTGGCAGACGAGCCGCACCCGTTCGGCCGCCTCGGGCCATTCGGCCAGAATCGCCTGCCGGTGCGAACGCGTCATGACGAAGATCAAGTCGGCTTGCTGCACCAGCCGTTCGGAGAGGGGCTGCGACGTGTGATCGGCCAGGTCGAGTCCCATCCCCCGCACGACGTCGACGGCCTCGGGGCTGGGGCGTCCCCCCATCGAGGCGGCGATGCCCGCAGACATAATCAACACGCCGCGCTCCTGCACTTCGTTGATCGCGCAGCCCAGTCGCGCCGCCACGAGCTTGCGGAAGATCACTTCCGCCATCGGGCTGCGGCACGTATTGCCCGTGCAGACAAAGAGCACAACCATACTCGCCAGCCG
This sequence comes from Planctomycetaceae bacterium, assembly GCA_016793185.1. Classification (GTDB taxonomy): domain Bacteria; phylum Planctomycetota; class Planctomycetia; order Pirellulales; family JAEUIK01; genus JAEUIK01. The sequence continues at coordinate 15,158 of JAEUIK010000107.1, forward strand.
TTTGAGAGTTTGTTCCGAGACGACTCCGGGGCGGACGATCTCGAAGCCGCACGGATCCACGCGCACGACCGAGGAGGGCTGCCCGTAACGCGTCCGCCCGTCATCGAGCACCAGATGGACGCTGTCGGCCAGCCCGCTCACCACTTGCTGCGCATCCTGCGGCGGAGACTGATCGGCGCGGTAGGCGCCCGTCATCGCCAGTGGACCCGAGATCAAGCGCAGCACATCCAGGATCATCGCGTGGGCCGGCACCCGCAGCCCCACCGAGCCCGACGGGGCGACCGCCTCCTGGACCAGCGGGGGCAACTTGCGAATCAGGCTGTCGGGCGAATTGTCCTCGACCAGCAACGTCACCGGTCCCGGCCAGCAGCGCCGCGCCAGCCGCATTCCCAGCGGCGGCAACTCGGGGACGTAATCGAGAGCTTCATCCGCGCCGCGAATGGCCAGCGTCAGCGGATGCCCCAGCGGTTCCCCCTTGGCGGCCAGCAAATCGCGCACGGCTTCGGCCGACAACGCGCTCGCCGCCAGTCCGTAGACCGTTTCGGTCGGGAAAGCGACGAGCTTGCCTTCGGCCAAGGCCTGCACGGCGCGATGCACCACATCGCGCGCGTCTTCGGCACTTCGAATGTCGATCACGACCGGAGGCATGGAAATTGATTATCCCGCGAACGAAGACGAGCGACGGAATTCTACCGGACGGCGCGAACGAAGGTGTGTCGGCACCGCCGAGGAATGGCTTGAGGTGCTCTAAGATGTTGTATGTCAATGAGTTTCGACGTTTGAATCTATCCGCCCGCGGGGCCCGTGGTCAAGTAGCCACCCCGGCGAGGGGGCTGCACGAACTTTGCCCTGCAGCGGAGGTTGGGCATGGTGAAACAGGGCTGGGACGCGCGACGGCTCTCCGGCCCGCTGGCGTGCGGATTTTGGAGTCGGGCGTGGCGCTGTCCCCCTGCGTACCAAGAGTACGGCTCCGCGGACGAATTAGCGTCGAGCGAGTTGCCCGAGGCAGGTTGCGCGGCGCAGGTGCGGTATCATGAGACCCGTCTCGAGGGTGCTCCGCGCGCGGGGCAAGCCTCGCGGGCGATTCAGTTGAGTTCTCCCGCGCGCCGGCCGACAATCGGCTCGCCAGGACTGGGGAGCGTTCCGGACAGCCTCCAGCGATCGCCGACGCACCTGCAAGGAACCATTGATGACATTGAGTGACTCGATCGAAAGTCGCGCCGCCGAGTTCGCCCAGCGCTATGCCGACGTGCGGGCCCAGCTCGCCCGCGTGATCGTCGGCCACGACGACATCATTCACGGGGTGCTGACCTGTTTGTTCGTCGGGGGGCATTGCCTGCTCGAGGGGGTGCCGGGCTTGGGCAAGACGCTGCTCGTGCGTTCGCTGGCCAAGTGTCTCGATTTGCACTTTTCGCGGATCCAGTTCACCCCCGACCTGATGCCGGCCGACATTCTCGGCACTAACATGGTGATGGAAACCCCCGAGGGGCGGCGCGTCTTCGAGTTCCAAAAGGGCCCGATCTTCACCCAGATCTGCCTGGCCGACGAAATCAATCGGGCCACGCCCAAGACGCAGTCGGCGATGCTCGAAACGATGCAGGAGG
>JAEUIK010000120.1 GCA_016793185.1 Planctomycetaceae bacterium
CTTCCTGCCGCAGGTCGAACGCCGACTGCGCCGCGTTGATGCAGACCGCGGATTCGATCAGCGCCTCGCGATAGCCGGGCATGTTGCGCGCATCGGGGCCCCAGACCTCCTTGAAGCCATTGGCCGCTTCGCGAACAGCCACGAAAATCCGCTGCACGATCGACCGCAACATCGGCGAGAGCGACCGCGACCAGAACTTGCGCGGCTGCAAATAAGCGTCGACCGCTCCCGTAACGGCCCCGCAGCCGCTGTGCCCCAGCATGACCACGACCCGCACGCTGTCGCTCAGGGCGTTCAGCGCGAAGTCGACGCTCCCCAGGCAGACGTCGCCCAGCACGTTCCCCGCCACGCGGATCACGAACAGATCGTTGAAGCCCTGTCCAAACAGCATCTCGGTGGGCACCCGGGCGTCGGAACACCCCACGACCACCGCGAACGGGGTCTGCTTGGGCATTTCTCCCTGAGTCCGGGGCATTCCCACTTCCAGCCCATGGCACGACACCACGAAGGACGATTCATCGCCGGAACAGTGCATCCCGCTGCGACAGCTCTCCATCCAGCGCGAAAAGGTGCGGTTGCCATCCTCGAGAATCCGCCGGGCGAGCTCCGCGTCTTGCGGCACGGCCTTGGCCAGCGGATTGGCGGGATCGAAGCGGTAGATGTAGTCGATCGTGTTCATCGTCGGGTTTCCGAAGGACCTGCGGATCGAGCCACCGCCCCCACGCGCGGCGGAACGTTCGCGAGTCTACCTCCGCGATGCGCAGCAGGCATCCGCAAAACTGCCGCCGGATCTCGCGCATCAGCGGGGCGCGGGCGGAGACGTCGCGACAGGGCGCCGCGCGGGAGCGAGCGTGGAACTGGTCACGTGCTCTGAAAGAGCCCCGCGCAACGCGGTCGCCTGTCCGGCGTCGCCGGGCAATTGCCGGGCACGCTGTTCGACCAAGCGCTGCGCCGCGTGATAGCGCGAAGTCACGCCAGGCTGCGGATAGATTCCTCCCCCCAGCAACAGCACCGTCAGGATCAACACCGCGATTCGCTCCGGCATGCAGATCGCCAGATCGATCGAGGCCACGTGCCGCGTCCCGGTGAAGACCCGAAAGTACGCATGCAGTACGGCCAGGCCGTTGAGCGCGGCGGCCACGACCATCGCGGTGCCCGCGATGGGATTGATGCCGATCCCCCCTTCGACCAAAAGCTCGGCGCCGATGAACCCGATCGTTCCCGGAAAGCCGATGCTGGCCAGTCCCGTCAGCAGAAAGAAGGCGGCGAGCATCGGCGTCTGTTCGTACAGCCCGTGGAACGCATCCAGCGAGAGTCGGCCGGTGCGGGCTTCGACGCAGCGCAGCGTCAGCCCAAACCCAGTGAGCGACATCGCCACCGACTGCCAGACGCAGAGGGCGCCCGTCAGCCCGATCGGCGTCGCGATCTCCAATCCCACGAGCACGAGCGAGGAGTTGCTCAGAAAGAGGTAGCAGAAGAAGCGCCGCGCCTCGTGCTGGACGAGCGCCATGCCGGCCGCGTAGACGGCCGTCACCAGCGAGAAGATCGCGATGCTATGCAGCACCCAATCGGGAGCGATCGGCAGCACCAGGCGCATCGCGGCATAGGCCCCGACCATCGGCGTGACCGTCAGGAGCGCTGTCCCGAACGACGCGTGCTCGAACAGATCGGTCATCCAGCAATGGACGGGCACGACGCCGCTGCGCAACAGCACCGCGGCCATCAGCAGCGAAACGCCGGCCAGGGAGGGTGCAGAGCCGGGCGTGGACAAGGCGATCATTCCTTGCCCTGCTACGAGCAACAGGACGAACAGCCCCATATGCAGCAGGTAGACCCGCACGGGTTTTCGGCGGCGGAGCAGGTCGACCAGCGGCGGCAGAGTTCCGGCCGCGAGCAGCGCCACCAGGCCCCACGGGGCGCGGCAGCTCAGCGTGGCCAGCAGAATCGCTTCGCCCGCGAGTGCCCAGGCGAACGAGAACCGCTGCGCCTTGGTGAGGAGCGTCGAAAGGATGGTCAACAGGTAGAGGAGCGCGGCCAGCGGCACCAGCGGAGCGCTCAGCTCGTCGATCACCAGCAGATCGCGCCCGCCGACCGTCCCCAGGACATCTCCCCAATCGTGCGCCTCGAACGTGTGGAGCGTGCCGAAGTCTTGCCACGCGCCGATTGCGCACCCGAGCACGGCGGCCGACACGATCAGCGCATCGCGGCGCGCCCGTTCGATGTTCCGACGACGCCCGACCCAGATCGCGCCGACCAGCGCCAACAGGATCGACAGATCCAGCCAGGGGAGATGGAGCTCGATCACAGCGGCTCCTCCTCATGGGCCGCAATCACCTGATCCGACTCGCGCCCCTTCCCGCCCGACAGCAATGTCGTCCAGCGTCGTTCGGCCGCATCGCACCAGCGGAATAGGGCCACGAAGGGGCGGATGACGTACTCATCGAGCCAGGCGTCGAAATAACCGCGCTCGAACGAAAACCGATAAAGCCACTCGCGCATCCGGGGGGGAAGCCATCGCCCCCAGGGATCGTGCTCGCCGGGCAGATGCGCGCCGATCGCGTTCTCCAGTCGATGGTAGTCGCGCAGCAGCGTCGGTGCGCGCAGCAACTGGAGCGTGCGCAGACAGGCGTGCCCGATGATGTGAATCAGCGGAATATAGCGCAACCCCAGGCCGATCTCGGCGGTGATCAAACCGACTTGCGTCAACGACGCATACGCCAGGGCGCTTTTGACATCCGCCTGCACGCGCACGGTCAAGGCCGCAAACAGGGCGGTGGCCAGCCCGAGCACGACCACGACCGCGCTCAACGTCAGCGACAGATCGAGGATCGGACTGACGCGCAGCAACAGCAGCGCCCCTAAATGGACCGAGAGGGCGCCATAGAACACGGCGCTCGAGGGCGTCGGCCCCTCCATGGCGCGCGGCAGCCAGCCCGAAAACGGTATGAGTCCCGACTTGCCGGCGGCGGCCGCGACCAGCAGCAGGCCGATCCCGAGCGCCTGCTGCGACGACAGCGCGGCGTGCCCCCCGGGCCAGGGTCCCGTCCCCATCAGGCCGGCAAAGTCCCCTTCGCCGGTGGCGTGGTGCAACGCGACAGCGGCGATCAGAAACGCTGCATCGGCAACGCGATACACCGACCAGATCCGCTGCCCATTGACGACCGGCGCCGCGCGCTCGTGAAAGTAGGCGACCAGCAGCGCGGAGGAGAGCCCGACGAGCTCCCAGCCGAGAAAGAGCGTCTCGATCGTGCCGGCGAGCGAGGCCACGACCATCCCCAGCAGAAAGATCGCGTAGAACAGGAAGAACCGCCGGTATCCCTGCTCGCGATGCAGATATCGGTTGGCAAAGGCCCCGACCGTGCCGACCAGCGCGTACGACAGAATCAAGAACGGCACCGACAAGCGGTCGAAGATGAGCTTGAGATGAAAGTGGAAATGCTGCTCGGGAATGAACACCAGGTTGCCGAACTCGATCGGCACATACCGCGTTCCCCGCATGAGCATCAGAGCCAACATGCCGATCGCGGCGGTCAACCCTAACAGCACCGCCGCCTCGGTGGCCTGCGCCGTGCTCCGCTCGCTGAGCGGCCGCCCCGCCAGTTGCGCCAGGCCGAGCAGGGCCAGCAGCACTGCCGGACAGAGTATCACGCAGTATCCGAGCAGGGCGACAATCGTCTCGTAGGTCATCGTGGCGCTCCCGGGGGCGAAGTGCCATCGGGAGCCGGCGCACCACGCGCATCGCCAGCCGGTACGATCGACGCGAAGCCGAGGTGATCGCGCCACCCGCGATACCAGTCGACCGAGCGCCGGACGAGCGGGAGCTCAACCGAATCAACCTGGTAGGGCTCGAACTGACCATCGCGGTACCAATGGAGCCGCGGCGTCTCCGGATCGATCACCGCGAGCTGCACCCACTCGTTGCGGACCAGACGGCGGATGACCTCGTGCCGCTCAAGGATCGAGGCCATCGCGGCTGGCGACGTTTCGATCACAAACAGAATCCGCAGCGGCTCGTGAATCTCGACCATTTGCTGGGAGAGGCCCGGGCGGAGATCGCTGGCCGCTCCCTCCATCACCCCGAGCAGCGAAGTGATGTTGTGCGGCAGCTTCGAGCCGCACCCCAGCCGATCGGTATCGACGCGCGAGAAGTAGTACTCGAGGCTGATGCCGGCGCAAACGGGAATCGCCGCCTGCAGGATACGGAGCAGCACCGTCTGCTCGGCGTCGTCCTGGCGGGGATCGTACGACGTGAGGAACGCCCGGCGGTCGAGGAACAGGCCCCGGCTCCAGGCCCTCCGTCCGACCAGGCAAAGGGCGTTCGTGGCGTGGTTGTACTCGGGCCGCGCTTGCGAGAGGTCCTCCGCGCGGGTTTCGACATGGCGCAGCGCCCCCGCCGGGCTGAGCCGGAAATCGGCCGATTCGAACCGCCGGCAGCGCTCATGCGCGTTGCGGCCCCGAGCCTCGTCGAGCGCCGCACTGGCCTTGCGGAAGTCCTCTTGGTGCGAGAGCGGAAGGCGATCGAGATCGTGGAAGGCCAGGCTATCGTCGCAAGTGTTGTGGAAGGCGCCGAGGAAATGCGTCGTCGCGGGAATCTCGATGCCCGCCTGCCGCACCAGCGCGCGCACGCGCGAATCGTTGGCCATGTGCGCGAAGGCGCGGGCGTTGGGCCCGCCGCGACCGCCGCTGCAGGCCCCGCAGTTATAGGCTGACTCATGCGGATTGTTGAGGCTCGACGAACCATGCCCGGCCACGATCACCAGGCGCGAGAACCGCGCAGTGAGCCCGAGGTCGCGGAGAATCCGGGCGACGATTTCGGCCATCTCCGGCACGGAGTAGCCGCGGTGGCCCGGCTCGGGCCCCGGCGGATCGGCGGTCCGTTCGAGGTCGAGCCGCGTGATCGGCGGCGGCTGCACGAACCGTCCAAACGACTGCGCCAAGCGCGAGGTCAGCCGCGGAAACAGCACGCGCGTCACCAGCGGGAACGAGGCCAGCGGGCCGACCACCGCCGCCAGGAGTCCGCCAAAGAACGTGCGACTCTCGGTATGAAAACGATGCGAAGCCCGGCCGAGCACGCGACGCGTCTCCGCCCGCCGCCGATGCGAGTCTTGCAACGAGTAGACCACTTCCTCGACAACATAGTGGCGCGGCTTGACGATCACCGGGCAGAGGGGGACGAAGTTCGCGTCGGCGGCCCCCTGGTAGTACATCGCGACGCCGAAGAAGCCCGCCGCGGCAAAGGTCTCACACGCGGGCTCGACTTCTTCCAGGTGCCGGCGGAATGACTCCTCGCGCTCGTCGATGCAGGTGATGAACTGGAAAATCGGCTCGACGGGGGGAGCCGGGGCCCGGCGGACATGGGCAGCCACCGCGTCCAGCGCCTGGTTGCGGTAATGCCGCTCGAAGGCGAGGTGGTAGACGCGCCGCCGCTGGACGCCGGAGAACTCCTCGATCTCGTGGACCAGGGTCGCCCATTCGGCTTTTGACAGGCGCCACAGCTCGGCGGGGCTCCAGCCGCGAAACTGCGCCAGTTGAAATACCGCAAAGGCGCGGCGATCGACGCTCGCTCGCTGGCCATGATGCACTTTGCTGCGCAAGCGCGCGCGGAGCTCGGCGAGCTCGATCCCAGTCAGCCCCAACTCGGCCATGCCGTGGGCGAGTGCCAGCCGCTCCAGCAATAGCCGCACGGCGAGGTACTCGCACAGCGACCCGGCCGGCGCCGGGTGCACCGTCCACTCGGCATTGGTTTCCATCTGCCAAAGCATGCCGGCCCAGCCCCCCAGCGCCAGCAGCGTTTGCGCGACGAACTCCTCGGTCTCGTGCTCGGGCACGCCCAGTAGGGCCAGGGACTCGGCAAGGGATTCGAGCGGCGAGAGCCCAGCGGCTTCGATGCGCCGGAGCTCGGCCGGCAGGTTGCGCATCCAGCCACGGATTGGCGAGCTTTGCCGGTAGAGCTCTGCGAACGCCCGCCAGAAGCCCTCGTTGCGATGGGGCAGCGTCCAGGCGGCAAATCCCTGGTCGAGAAAGCAACCGCAGAAGCGAATCAGGATCTTATTGACCCAGGGGTCGATGTCAGGCCCGCCGGCGGCCAGCAGCAGGTCGCGATGTCGCGCGCGGCGGACGTCGTGCCGGGGGTTGGCGGCAAGTCCATGCACGCCGCTGCGGCAGACGCGCCATAGCAGGTGCAACGTAAACCCGGCCCACTTCTCCGGATTCCAGTGCTCGATCCGGTCGGCCTGGAACTGTTCGAACAAGCCCGCCGCCAGGCGCTCGAGTCGCGGATCGGCGGCCACGCCATTGCCGCGCAGATCGCGCATGACCCAATGCTGCGTCTTGCCGACGGCGCGGGCTTGCAATTCGGGACGAACTTCGTCCTTGAACCGCCACAGCGCGCTGGTCTCGGCAATGAACCAGCGCATTTCCGCGTCGGTCCCCGAACGCAGCGGATGCTGCAACATGGCCAGCCGGAGCTGATACCGGGTCCCCAGGCAGCCGATCAACGCGTCGGCATCGTCGCCGAGGTCCTCGATCAAGATCGCCGAGAGGTCCTGGGGAAGGATCCGGCCGCGTGCGAGCTCGCGGCGATACTGGTCTTCCGCGAGGTACGGCTGGCTGCCGTAGGTGGCGCTGCCCGCCTCGAGCGCCGCGTGAAACGGCAGCTCCTCGAAGGCATGGAGGGTGTTGTGGTGCACGAACGAGGTGATCGGCCCCTGGCTCGGGAGCAAGTGGGCCGCGTGCTCGATCGCCTGCGGGAGAGTAGGCACTCTCCCGGCAAAGGAGCCGACGTCAGTCCCGTTTGAGGCGAGTGTGGCGGAATCGCTCACGTGAGGGGAACGCTTCTCGCAGAGGATCCGAAAACTCGAAAACGGCTCCGCCACGGCCGTGCCGCTAACGACGCTGACCGGCGGTGCGATCCAGGCGGATTCTACCCGCTACCAGCCAGGGATAGCGTGCGAACTGTGGTTACCATCGTAGGCTTCGAGCTGAACCGCATCCAGGTCACGTGCCGAGCCTTAAGTAAATGTAACGCTCGGCGGCGCCGAGAATTGGGATTCCAATGCCCAACGGCGATCGCACCTCGGCATTCGCGCAGATCGGTGCCGATGGCGGCGGCGGCCGGCCGGCTAGCGCGCCATTCCGCCCACCGGCAACAATTGGATCGCCGGGGCCTTGATCGCGGCTGTCACCTGCTCGCCGGCCGCCAGCTGCAACTGCCGGCAGGCGTCGCGCGTGACCAGCGCCGTCAGCTCGAAACCGCAATCCAGGCCGATGCGCACCAGGGGGCCCTCCGGCGATATCCAGCTCACCACCGCCGGCAATTGGTTGCGTACCGAGAGATCGGCGTGCCGTCCCCGCTGCAGCGTCACTTCTTCGCCCCGAATGCACACGTGCACCTTGCGCGCCGATTCGCGCGGGGCCACTGCCGTCAGGGTTCGCTCGCCGATGCGCACTCGGGCAAGCCCGTCGTCATCGACCGCGACCACCTCGCCGGTCACGACCGTCTCGACCCCCACCAGGCGGGCGACGCCGGCATCGCGCGGCCGTGAGAAAACCTCCTCGACCGGGCCCGCCTGCAGCACGCGCCCGGCGTCCATCACGACCAGCTGATCGCTCAGCGCCATGGCCTCGACGCGATCGTGGGTGACCAGCACCACGGGAATCGCGAACTCGCTCAGGATCGCC
>JAEUIK010000168.1 GCA_016793185.1 Planctomycetaceae bacterium
TGCTGGTCAGCCACATCGAGAACCTGGCGGGCAAGCTCGGAGAAATGAAGCCGCGATCGCGGGATTTCCATTAACAACAGATCGAAACACGTTCACACAAGCATGACTCGCCGCCAAATGCCAAGCACCACCATGTTCACAAACTTCGACATCATCGATCTGAGTGTACCGCTGGAGCATCAAGCCCCCAGCGAACCGATGCCGGCCAGGATCCATTACGTCGATCACGCCGGCGAAGGGCTCGCCCAGATGCGGCAGTTTTTCGGGGTGACGCCCGAGGATCTCGTCTACTCGCAGGGCCAGGGCTGGGCGATCGAGGAGATTCATGCGATCACCCACACGGGCACGCACGTCGACGCCCCGTACCACTACGGGGCCGAGAGCGAGGGGAAGCCGGCGCGGCGGATCGACGAGGTGCCGCTCGAGTGGTGCTTCGCACCCGGCGTCGTTCTCGACATGCGGCACAAAGCGGTCGGCGAATTCATCACCGTTGAGGATCTGCAACTGGCGCTCGATCGGATCGAGTATCAGTTGCAACCGCTCGATATTGTGCTGCTGCAGACGGGGGCGGATGCCCGGCTGGGCTCGCCCGACTATTTCGCTCAGCCGGGCCTGGGACGTGAAGGCACGTTGTTCCTGGTCGAACAGGGCGTACGGGTGATCGGCATCGACGCCTATACCCTGGACCGGCCCTTTGCCAATATGGTGGCCGATTTCCAACGGACCGGCGATGGCCGCTACATCTGGCCCGCGCATTTCGCGGGCTTAACGCGCGAGTATTGCCAGATCGAAAAGCTGGCGAACCTGGATCGCATCCCCATCCCTCACGGCTTCTACGTTTCGTGCCTCCCCGTTAAGATCCACCGCGCCAGCGCCGGCTGGTGCCGCGCCGTAGCACTGGTACCGAAACACTAAATCCGCTTCGTGCCTTTGGGACTTAGTGGTTATTCCTCCCTCACGAATCCAGGAAGCCGAATGGCCAAGATTACTACTCTCTTCACCGATATCGGCGGCGTGCTGGGAACCAACGGCTGGGACACGGCCGCGCGGCGCCGGGCGGCGGAGAAGTTCGAGTTCGATTGCGACGAATCCAACCGCCGCCACTCGCTCACCTTCGACACGTTCGAGGTCGGCAAGCTCAGCTTCGACGAGTATCTCAAGCGCACGATCTTCTACCAGCCGCGGTCCTTCTCGCTCGACGAATTCAAGCAATTCATCTTCGAACAGTCGCAGCCGTTTGCCGAGACGATCGAGCTCCTCAAACAGATCCGGCGGCGACACAACGTCAAGATTGCCGTGGTCAGCAACGAAGGGCGCGAGCTCAACGAGTATCGCGTCGTCAAGTTCGGCCTCAAGGAATTCGTCGACTTCTTCATCGTCTCGAGCCTGGTGCACTTCCGCAAACCCGACGTCGATATCTTCCGGCTCGCGCTCGACGTGGCGCAGGTCAAGCCCGACGAGGTCGTCTACCTCGAGGATCGACCCATGTTCGTCGAAGTCGCCAGTGGGCTCGGCATCCACGGTATCCGTCACGTCGACGTCCACACCACCCGCGCCGCGCTGAGCCAGCTAGGGCTGGGAGTCGATTGAAACTTGATGGGCCAGGCACGCTCCGATCAGAGCGTCTTGAGATACTCGATCACCGCCGTCTTCTCTTCTTCGCTGAGTTGCTCGGGGAACTCATGCCCCGCGGCGCTCTTGCCCGGCAAACGGGTATCGAAATACCGGCGCCGCTGCGCCGGAACCACGGCGCTGGCGGGCACCTCGCCCAACTCGGTGATTTCGATCCCAACCCGCGTCTGATCGTAGCCGTCTTCGGTGCGCGTCCAGACGATCGGCCGCTGCGTGCTGTGGAACAGATGCCAGAGGGTCGGAATCGATCCGTTGTGGAGGTACGGGGCCGAGGCCCAGATGCCGTCGAGCGGCGGTGCGACGTAGCCCGCCGGGCGAGCCACCACTTGGTGCTTCCCCTTACCGCCGAACCAGCTCACCTGGTGGCCCAGGCGATTCCCTGGGGTAAGCGCTTTCCACCGCAGAGGATCGGTGCCGACGACGTCGATGGCAACGTTCCGCTCGGGGTAAACGCCGTCGGCCCCGTAAGTTCCATGGCACTCGGCGCAGACTCGCTGGAAAGCCTTCGCACCCTGGGCTGCGAGCTCGTGATCGATGCTGAAGGGATACTTGGGGGCCGGGATCGATTCGATGTAGGCGAGAATATCCTTGAAGTCATCTTCCCACAGCGCGAACTTGTCGGCCGTGGTTTGCGGGATCATCAAGAACGGCATGAGCGCGCGGTGCGACTTGGGGGCGAAACCGTCGGCGTAGAGCATTTTCTTACGCTTGGTGTTCCACCAAGGCGGCGCATCGTGATCGTGGTGCAACATGATCGGCGTGGGCGCGTTGGGAACGTAGTTCAGCGCCAAGTCGCGCCGCGACCCCAGGGCGATCCCAAAGATCACCGAGTTCGTCGTCCCGTTGGATCCCCCCAAAGGCACGCCGGGCATGCCGTTGTCGCCGATCTCGCGCTCGCGTCCCTGCGATTTCAGGTAGGCGTGCAGATCCTCTTGCAGGGTAGCCAAGGCGACGTGACTGTTGGGGAGCCCCGGAATGACCTGCCCGGCCACTTTACCGCCGTGGCACGAAAAGCAGTTGACCGTCCAGCCCCCGTCGGATGTTTCCACGTATTGCAGCGGAACACCGGTGGTACGCCCGGGAGCTTCCATCAGGCCGTACCGCTCCAGCGCGAGCCGCCGGCGCGTGGGGGCGTCGGCCTCTGCGGCCGCGGTGCGGGCGGGCTCTTCCCAAACCTGCCAGAGACTGTCGAACGTCGGGACGTCGAAGTCGCGTTGGAAGTAAGGCTTGGTCGTCAGGAACTGATAACCGCGCTCGGCCGAAGCCCCGTCGTTCGTCGCCGCCGCGGCCAGCGACGCGACGAACAAGCTGAGCACTGCTACCGCCTGACCAGCTCGGCTTCGACCGGCGCGCACCATCGTTGTGACTCCCAGCGGAGATTCGAAAAAGGGAAATGCGGACTACCGCGACCGATCGGAATGCCGGGCGCGGGCTAGAGCGTCTTCAGATACTCCATCACCGCGCGTTTCTCCTCGTCATTCAGCGCGTCGGGGAATGTGTGCCCCGCGACGCTCTTGCCGAACAAGCGCCCGTCGTAATACGTCCGCTTCTGCTTGCCTCCCTTGACGTCGGCGGGCAGCGTCTCGTAGCGGGTGTACTCGAGGCCGATCTTCTTCTGGTCGTAACCGTTCTCGGTCCGCTTCCAGACAACCGGGCGCTGGTCCGGATAGAAAAGGTCGTACAACGTCGGTACCGAGCCGTTGTGCAGGTAGGGAGCCGAGGCCCAGATCCCGTCCAGCGGCTGGGCGACGTAGCCGCCCGGGTCGGAAACCGACTTCTTCTCGCCATGGTTCGAGAACCAGCTCAGCTCATAGCTGTGCCGCATCGCCGGCGTGAGCGAATCGAGCCGGGCCTGATCGGTCCCCACGACGTCGATCGGCACGATCTTGCCCGGGAAGGGCGTTCCGTCGCCGTAGGTACCGTGGCATTCGGCGCAGTTCTTGTTGAACAGGCCCTTGCCGACCGAGGCCAGCGAGGGATCGATATCGAAGGGATACTTTGGCGGTTCCAGGGTCTCGATCCAGGCGTAGATCTCTTTGAAAGCGTCCTCCGACTTGTGAAACACCTCGGGGCCGTTCTGCGGGGTCATCATGAACTGCATCAGCGCCCGGTGCCCCTTGCCGGCAAACCCGTCGGCGTAGAGGTAAGACTTGCGTTTCACGTGCCACCACGGCGGCGCATCGTGATCGTGATGGATCATCTTGGGAGTCGGATACTCGGGATGCAGATTCAAGTCGGCATCGCGATAGGCCCCGAGCACGACGCCGAAGATGATCGCGTTGGTCGTGCCATTGGATTTGCCCAGCGGAACCACCAACGTGGTGGCTTCGCCCGGATCGATCTTGCGCTTGAGGATCTGCTTGGTCTCGAAGATCTCCTGGAAGAGCGTCTCGAGTGCGATATGCGTGTTGGGGAGGCCGGGAACCACCTGGCCGGCAACTTTGCCGCCGTGGCAGGAGAAGCAGTTGAGCACCCAGCCGCCGTGGCCGTCGTCGGCGTATTGCAGCGGGATTCCACCGACGCGTCCCGGCGCCTCGAGCAGCCCATACCGCGTCAACGTCAACTCGCGGCGTTCGGCGGCGCTGGCTTGCTCGGCCTTCTGCTTGAGCTCCGGTTCCCAGGTCCGCCAGAGACTCTCAAAAACTTCCTGGTCCAACTGCGGCGGCACAAAGTCGTTCTGCAACAGGTGCCGATAGCCGGCCGGCGCTTCGTCGAGGTTCTTGATCGAGACCCCGATGCTGGCGACATCTCCCGCTGCGCTCCAGGCTCCCCAGAGTGCGACGAGCGCCAATCCCCCACAGCTTTGGCGGAATCCATTTCGAGACAGCATGCGAAGACCCTTCATCGAGGTGGAGCAGGGCTGAATGATGCTTCCCACAGCCGAGACGCTCAGCAGAATCGTGTGCAACCAAACCCGCGAGCTTCGTTTAGAGCCCGAACACGGATCGTTGCCGGGGCTAATACTTAGCTAACTAAGGTATCGTCGCAGCCTACCCACTTCGGCGAGCCGGATGCAAGAGAATTTTGCCCAAAGTGGGGGTGCGAGGGGACGAGATTCCCGAGCCCGCGACATCACGTCTGCGGGTCGTATCCCAGGTTGGGAGCCAACCACCGCTCCACGTCCTTGAGCGGCATCCCCTTCCGCCGCGCGTAGTCCTCAACCTGATCGTGAGTGATCTGGTCGACGGAAAAATACCTGGCCGCGGGATGGGCAAAGTACCAGCCGCTCACCGAGGCGGCCGGGTGCATCGCAGAGCGCTCGGTCAGTTCAATGCCGGTGGCGCGCGTGGCGTCGAGCAATTCGAATAGCCCGCGCTTCTCGGTGTGATCGGGGCACGCGCCGTAGCCTGGAGCAGGGCGGATGCCGCGATACCGTTCCTTGATGAGGTCCTCGTTGGTGAAATGCTCGTCGCGACCGTAGCCCCAGTCGCGGCGTGCTTGCTCGTGCAGCCATTCGGCAAAGGCCTCGGCCAGGCGATCCGACAGCGCCTTGACCAGGATCGCATTGTAGTCGTCGTGGTCGCGCTCAAAATGGCGCGCCAGCTCGTCGGTGCCGATGCCGGCAGTCACGGCAAAAGCGCCGACAAAATCCTCGCGCCCGCTTTCGACCGGCGCGACAAAATCGGCCAACGCATAATAATGCTCGGTCCCGGGGCGCTCCCATTGCTGCCGCAGCGTGTGAATGCGTCCTGCTTCGGAGTGGCGCGACTCGTCGGCGTAGAGGATAATGTCGTCCCCCTGGGCCGCCGCCGGCCAGAAGCCATACACGCCTTCCGCGCGCAGCTGCTTCTGGCTGGCAATCTGCTCCAGCATCCGCTGGGCATCGTCGAACAGCTTGCGGGCTTCGGGCCCGACCTGCGGATCGTCGAAGATCGCCGGATACTTCCCCCGCAGTTCCCAGGCCGCAAAGAACGGCGACCAGTCGATATACGGCATCAGCGTCGCCAGCGGCAGGTCGTGCAATTCCTGCCGCCCGATGAACGCCGGGCGGGCGATTTCCACTGAATCCCAATCGGTGCGGAACCGGTGCGCCACGGCATCGCGGTAGGGAACCAGCTTGATTTGCCGCCGCCGCTGGAACGATTCCACCAGCTTCGCCTGCTGCTGGCGATTCTCGCTCTCAAACTCTTCCCGTAACTTCGGGTTCAGCAGTCGCTCAACGACTCCGGCGCTGCGCGAAGCGTCGAGCACATGCACGGTCGCCGACTGATAGAGCGGCGCAATCTTCACG
This sequence comes from Planctomycetaceae bacterium, assembly GCA_016793185.1. Lineage (GTDB taxonomy): Bacteria > Planctomycetota > Planctomycetia > Pirellulales > JAEUIK01 > JAEUIK01. Next base: position 5,864 of record JAEUIK010000168.1, read on the forward strand.
GCCGTGTGCTTGGCGCTCGTCGTCGCCCCGCCGATCAACAGCGGCAAGTGCATGCCGGTCCGCTGCATCTCGGCCGCCACATGGGCCATTTCGTCGAGGCTGGGAGTAATCAGCCCGCTCAGGCCGACGATATCGACCTGCTCGCGTTCGGCCGTCTCGAGAATCTTTTCGCAGGGGACCATGACCCCCAGATCGATGGTTTCGTAATTATTGCAGCCAAGCACGACGCCGACGATGTTCTTGCCGATGTCGTGCACGT
>JAEUIK010000169.1 GCA_016793185.1 Planctomycetaceae bacterium
GGCTGGTCAGCAGAAAGTCGAGCCCGCGGCGCACCGTTTCGCGATGCTCGCCCGAGAGATGCGTGTGGCCGGCGCCCAGGAAGGCCAGCAGTGCGAGCCCGGTGACGCCAGTATCCGCTTTGACACCCGCGCGGCCGCGATCCTGCGGCATTCCCTTGGGACCGATTTCGCGCCGTTCGGTTCCGGCCCCGAAGCGCTCGGCGTCCCAGCGACCGTCGCGGCTCTGATTCGCGGCCAGCCAGGCGAGCGCGCTCTTGACGGCCTCTTCGGTCTCGCCGGTTGCTCCAGAGCCGGCATCGTGGCTCCCCGCTTCCTGCTCCATGCGTCCTCGGTAGATCTCGGGGATATCTTCGAGAGCCTGCTCCTGGCGGACCGGCAGTAGGTGCGCCGGCGCAGTGACAACGCCAGCTGCCGATGCCGGGCCCAGGGGAATACCGTTCGGGCCGCTGATCCCCGGTGCGTCGGGAAGCTGGGTCGGGCTGAACCGCTCGGTCGCGGCTGGAGTGGGCCCGCCAGCCTCGGCCAGAAACTTCTCCGCGGCCGCCGCCGCGGCGGCCTCCAGCGGCGTCGACGTTCGACCGGCGATCGCATCCACGGGCGGGGCGCCGGCAGGCACTGCGGCAGCCGGATCCGGCACGGTAGTCGGCGAAATCGGCGCGAGCGGGCCAAGCAAGGCGTTCAGCGTCGCATCGGCCACCTCGGGAGCAATCGATTCGTCGGCGGTACTCGGACGTTCCAATGCCTCCGCCGCATCGACGCTTGTCGTCGCACGCTCGGCGCGCTGCGCGGTTGGGGCATCTTCCAACGGAGTCGCCGACTCGGGCGAGACCTCGCGCCCTGCCTCTTCTGGAGGCACCAGCTCGCTAGCCGGTTCGGCGATCGCCGTCGATTGCGAGTCGCGCGGCGATTCAGCCGCCAAGAGGGGCTGGGCAGCGGTACTCGCCAACGGAGCGATCTCAGCGTCCACAGCCGACGCGGCGCGGTCCATGCTCGGTGCGGCGATCCCCTCTGGGGACGTCTCCGCGAACGCATCGACGCTGCGCACCGCCGTCCCCCCCTGCCGCGCACTGGGTGCGCCCCCTTCGTGGCGTACGCTCGAAACCTTGATACCGCTTGTGGCCGGTCCGGGGCCGATCGTGTTGTGGACGATCTGCACCGTGGTGGCATAGCCGGCCATCAACAGATGGGCCAGAATCGACAACGCCAGGCACTTCTTCAGCGGCTGTGACTGGCCCCACCGCGTGCGCATCAGCGCCAACAGCGCAATCGTCATCAGCAACAGCCCGATCCAGATCACCCACCAGATCGGCGGCGTCTGGGCGAGCCGGGCCAACACGTTGTCGAGGTCAAGCGCGGGCATGAGCAGTGATCATCGCGACGGGCGGGGTTCGTGCGGAATCCAAGTGAGTTCAAGCGGGTGTTGTGGTCGTGGGCTAGGAGCGCGGGCCTGGAACGCGGAGCCGCGGGCGCGTGGCGCTGCGCTCGAGCGTTCCTCCCACCGCCTTCAGCCGCTGCTGGGCTTCGGCGGCGAACTCGCTGGCTGGAAACTCCTTCAAGACGCGGTCGTAGAGTTCGGCGGCTTCATCGACGTGCCCCAACAGCTCCTGGCACTTGCCGGCCTGCAACAGGGCTCCCGACTGCCAGGTGGGATACGCGAAGAGGATTTCCAGTCGCAGGAACTCTTTGAGCGCGGCGCGGTACTCCTTTTCGTGCAGATAGGTCTCGCCAATCATCCATTGCGCCATCGCGGCCGTTTCGGTCTTACCGCCGACGGACGAGCTCAGGACCCGGCGATAGGCCGCGCGGGCGTTCTCGTACTGACGCTGTCCGGCCAGGGCGCGGCCCAGGACATAGTCCACTTCGTAGAGCTGCTCGAAGGCGGGGTAGAGGCTCGGGATCGGCTCGGCCAGCTCCCGCGCGAGTTGCCACTCGTCGGCGCGTGCCGCCAGTTGGGCACGGCGCAGGGCCGCGAGGGCGACCCAGCTCTCCTGGCGCCCGACCGTTTGTTCCGCGAGCGTCGCGAAGCGCTGACGGGCGTCGTCGTAGCGCTTGAGTCGGTAGGCTGCTTCGGCCAGCCAGTAGTCCGCCAGAAGGCGTAGCTCGCTCGCCGGAAACTCGGCCCGCAGTTGCTCGAGCGGAGGAGCGACTTCCTCCCACTGCGCGCGCGTAGCCGCCAACTCGCCCCGTGCGTAAAGCACGTGCTCGAGCAGCGCTGGGTCGATCTCCGCGGCAACCAGTTCCGTTAGCAGCGTCTCAGCCCGGGCAAAGTCCTTGCGCTTCCGCGCCTGTTCGGCCAGACGGAACCGGGCGTCGGCGGCCAGCTTGCTTTGTGGGCATTCGCGCTCGAGTTGGCCGAATCGCTGTTCCGCCTCGTCGGCCTGATCGAGCGCGAGCAACGTCCAGGCAGATTCGTAAAGCACCGCGTCGCGCTGCCCGAACTCTGGAAACTCGCGCAAGAGCCGTTCGTAGTTGTCGGCGGCCGTCGAGTGCTGTCCTTGGCGGTCCAGCAGGCGCGCGGCCGACAGGAGCGCTTGGGGCAGCACCTCTTGGTCGCCTGGCATCTCGACGACTCGGCGGTAAGCGGCAAGCGCCTCGGCAGACCGATCGAGCTTCTCCAGGGCGCGCCCGCGGAGCAGCGCCGCCTGTGCCGCCGACGGATGCGCCGGGAACTTGTCGAGAAGTCGGCCGAGTGTCTCGGCAGCGCGTTCGTACTCGCCGCTGTGGAACTCGTCCCAACCGCGAGCGGCCAGCGCGGCGCCGGCGTAGTTCGCCGGCACACGCTCGCCTGTCGCGCGGGCAAGCAAATCGTCACTCCAGGCGCGGTCGCCGGCGGCGCGCGCGACTTCGGCCAGATAGCTGGCCGTGCCCGCCAGCAGCTCGGCGTCGGGCTGCGCTTCGGCCAGCCGCGCGAACTCCTGCTTGGCCCGGTCAAGCTGGCCGGTGCGCGCCAGGCAGATCGCCAACTGGGCCCGGCACATGGCCAGCCGCGATACGTTCGTCTCGCGCGTCAGACGCTCTTCGACCAATGGTTCCGCTTCGGCGAAACGGGCGAGGGCCACCAAGGCCTGCACCCGTGTCAGTTGCGACTCGTCGCGAACTTCGGGCGAGGCTTCAGCCGGCAGCAGTTCGATGAGCGTCAAGGCGTCGTCGGCCCGGCTGTCGCCCAGGTAAGCGACGGCCAGCGCCAGCTGGTGCGAGGCCGCGGCACCCGCGTCGGGGTCATTGGCGACGAGCGACTCGAGCAGGCTGATTGCCGTGCGATAGTCCTTGCGCGCGATCAACGAGTCGGCGCGCACCCGAGCAACTCCCCAACGCTTGTCGCTCCGCGGGCACTGCTCGGAGAAATAGGCTGCGTGGTGATCGACCAGCGCGTGATTGCCGGCAGCCAGCGCCGCCCGGCAGCGTCCGAGCCAACAGGCGTCGACCCATTCGCAACTGGGAAAGTCCGCGATGACCCGGGCGAATTCAGCGTCGGCCTCTTTGGGCTGGGCGGCGCGGAGCCAGGCCTCGCCCGCGTGAAAATGCATCGCGGCGGCCAGCGGGTCGTTGGCGGCGTCGGTCGCGGCGCCGGCGAGTGTGGCGGCAGCCGCGGCCCAGTCGCCGCGCGCCTTCTGTGTCAGGCCGAGCCAGTAGCGCGCTTCGAGCCCGCGCTGGGGGCTGGCAGTAAGTTGCCGCAAGAGCTCTTCAGCCGCGGCATAATCGTGGAGCCGATAGTGCGACCAGGCCGCAGCAAGGCGCGCCTGCTCGCTCCAGGGGTGCTGCGGAGCGCGCGCGGCGAAGTCGCCGAGCGACTTGGCCGCGGCGGCGTAGTCTCCCCGCGCGTACTGCGCACTCCCGAGCTGGTATTGAGCCTCGTCGGCATGGCCGTTCGCGGACTTACCGGCGATCTCGGCAAACAGCCCCTCGGCGGCCTGGCGCTGGTCGAGACGCTGCAGCGCGCGGCCGAGGCCATAGCGGCAATCGTCGGCCAAGGGGCCGGCGGGGAACTTGTCGAGCGCCTGTTGATAGAAGCGTCGCGCCCCGGACCAATCCTCGGCGTCGAGGGCCAAGTCGCCCAGGTAGGCGATGACATAGCCGTTCAGTTCGTCGTCCGGATAGCGTTCGGCGAACCGGATCAGCTCGGTCGTCGCGGCCGTCGACTTGCCGCCGAGATAGCTTGTTTCGCCGGCGCGAAAGAGAGCCTGGCGGGCGCGCGAATCCTCGGGAGCCGCGCGGAGGAATTCGTCAAACGCGGCATGAGCTTCGTCGAACTTGCCCAGCTGCACCAGCGCCTCGCCGCGATAGAAAAGCGCCGAGGTTCGTTTGGCGTGGTCGGGGTAATCGGCCAGGAGCGCCGCGAACTCGTCAGCCGCCAGCTCCCAGCGGCCGCGGGTGTAGTGCCCCGCCGCCACGGCAAATTGATCGTCGCCAGGCGCGGCCGCCAGTGCGGCGGGAAAGCTCAGCGCGAAGCCCAACATCAGCGCGGCGAGTTTGGAAACCTGGTAATCCATTACCGGGCAGCCCTTGTTGCCGAAGCGTCCCTGCACACGAGGGGTGGGCATGGTACCGCGGGGCACGCGAGGCCACCAAGGCCGCAGGCTGTGGACCAGGTAAGCTGGCGAAGGCTCACGGCTCCGACAAACCCTGACGCCGACCCACTCTGGGTCGACGTCCTGGCGCCGTGGCTCGCGGGGCGAATCCCCGGCGTCAGTAGTTGCTTGTCGCGGTATCGTCCGCGTCCACCATCATGTGAAGATGGTTGTGGTCGATATAGATTACTTCGACCGTATCATCGACGTTCGTGTGCGGAACTGGCCAACCTGACCGGTTGGTCTCGGTGTAGTAGATCGTACACTTGTAGTGGGCGTGATGGAGCTGCGCCGGTCCGATCAGCGGGTAGATTCGCGGCGGATCCACATAGTCGGCAATCAGTTCGGGCACGATCCGCACGTTGTTCCGCTGCACCTCGAACAACAGGGGGACCCCGCCTTCCACCGGACGGGCCTTCTCCAAGGCGCGCATCACCTCGTCCGGCGTCGGGGGATCCAATGCCCGCGGGACGCCGCCCGACGTTGTCGGTCCCATGATCGGCACGCGCTCGTAGCGTTCGTGCTCCCAGAACTTATCTTCGAGGCGGTCCTGGAAGAAGGGACTGACCGGAATCGGATAGAGGAACAGGCCAGGGTTCCAGCCCCCCATCGGCATACGGCATCCCGTGCTAGTCCCGAGCAGGGCGCACAACAGCGCCGCCACGGCTACGGACGTCGGGGTGAGTCGCATGAGAATCCCTTCTCGCACGGGTGCTGGAACTGCCTGTCGGGAGAGCACTTCACCCGGCGAACGCGACCGCGCAGTTCGCGCGGGCGGCCGCCGTGCTCGGTGTTCCTGGGTTAGTTATCGTGTCAAACTGGACAGAACTTGCGGGTTTTCCGGCTTTTGCCGGTCGGGAAACAAAAAAGCCCGGGAACCGAAGTTCCCGGGCTCGAAATCGCTAGCAGTTGCGACCCGAGTGAGAGCGGCCGCTTAGCGGCAACTGTCGTGGTGTTTGAAGTCGAGCCACCACCAGCCGTCGTCCCATTCGAGAGTCACCTTCCGCCAGCCCAGCGGCACCTGCGGATAGGGGTAGAACGGGCCGATGAACGGCCAGGCGGTCGGCGAATACTGGCGCGGATAGGTCACCGCGGCGTAGTTCGGGTACGCGGCATAGCTCGGCCAGGCGTAGTTCGGCAGCGACGGCTGATCGTACGTCACCGGCGCCACGCCACCCCCTGCCCCGGGAGCGTACATCGGCATCGGCGAACCGAGATTCGGCGCACCCATGCCGCCACCACCGGGAATCTGGCCGCCACCGACGCCCGGGGCGACCGGAATCGGCGATCCCATGCCCGGCGCGCCAGGGGGACAATAACCCGGTCCCGTCATTGATGCTTGCATCGGGCCTCCCCGACCGGGCATGACCCGGCCAGCGTTGGGCATCGCTGCCGAGGCCGCGGCGTTCGCTGAACGGCGCGGGGTACCTCCCACGCGTTCGACACCGCCGGGGGGCATTTGCGGTCCCGCGTGCCGGACCTCATTGGAACTGCCGATCTGCAGGCGATTGACGACCTTGGAGATCGACGGGGTCGAGCGGGCCAGCGTCATCGCCTGTTGCATTTGCTGTTGGTTACGCACGCGGCCGGTCAACCAGGCGACGTTGCCCTTGACCTTCACCCCGACCTCGTAGTCGGTGAGCTTACCGCTATCGACAATCCGGGACGCCACCTGCTGGGCGACCTCGTCGTCGCCGGCCCATGCCGCCGGCGCGACCAGCGCGGCGATTGTCGCCAGCATCATCCATGGTTTCACAAGTCGCATTCCACGCCCTCCCTGTATTTTCAGACGGCAAATCTGCTAGCCGTTGTTGCCGGTATGCGAGACCGCTAGCACAACGGATTCTCAACCACTTCTCGCCCGCGTTCGCCACGAGAGTCATTGCGGGGAACCCGCAACCCTCCGGCGAACGCTGGCACCCGGCGTCGCGTGGTTTTCGCCGCGCGACCCGCGGAGTGGGCTGGCCTGGTCCCCGGAAACGCCCGGACCAGATACTCCCTCCCGGTCCGCGGCGCAGTGACGACCCACTTCGCCGATTGACCCAGTAACTAGGTTTCGGTTGACGGTCGTAGCGACGGGAAGGATTTTTCAGATTTTGCTGGTCTTGCCAGGCAGATTCTGACTGCCAGCATGCCAGCATGCCCACGGCTCGAGGAAGAAATGCCGCGGACAGATCGCGAGATTGCGGAGGATTACCTTAGCGGACGGTCACCGTGCCGGGATGGCGAATCTCCCAGACGGCCGTGAGGACGCTGACAGCCAGCATCCCGCCGGAAATGGTGCCGTGGCCGGGTCCGATCGACAAAGCGGCCAGGGTCATGAGACCTGTCAGACCCAGGCAAAGCAAAAAGGCGCCGTGGCAAACGTTCTGCAGGCGTCGCCCTTGGTGAAACCTGGCGGCAATCGCCGCGGCGAGCCCTACCAACTGCACCAGGACCAGAACTCCAACTGCCCCGTCGAGCTCGATGAGCGCCATAGGCCGAGATCCATTCGGGTAAAGCCGTCGGGAAGTCACCGCGGCGTTGCTGACCAATCCTTGGTCGGGGGCGTCAACTTAGCGATTGGCGTGCCAAGGTAATACCCCAATTGGCCGCAACCGCGATCATGGCGTGTCAACCTCTTGCCCAGCCGTGGGTTGCCCGCTGCGACGGCCCCTGCGGATTCCCCTCGCACCCCTCGTCGCGGGCCGGTTCTGGGCGGAATCTTTAGCAGAATCTACAAAATCGAGCCGCCGGCATTCCAACCCAAGCGCATGGTCCGGTTCTGGACCATTCCTGCGGCATCCCCCTGGCGTGGTATGCGACTTGCAAACATGCCAACGCTCGGAGCAGCTCCCCCGATCTCGGACCTGCCGATTCGGGGGCTGAAGCTCCGCGCCGCGCGACTGCGGACGAGAGCCCGACTTGGGGTCATCGGACGCTGAACGTGCCGCCGCCGAACGGCGGGCGTTACGTCGCGCGCAGCGCATGTCAGCCAGCCGCGGTGACCGGAGGGATGCTATTGGCTAACTGATCGTACAGCACCGCATTGACGGGAATTTACGCACTTTCTCTCGCAGAAAGCCGCGTTCTCTGCCGCGCGCCCAGGGGCCGGCAGGGGAACGACGCAGGGCAGCGTGTGCGCGAGTCCGCTTGGATTCGAGGACGAGGCCCTGAGGCTGCT
>JAEUIK010000204.1 GCA_016793185.1 Planctomycetaceae bacterium
ATCAGATGTCCGAAGCGCAGGTGCTCGACGCGATCGTCGCCGAGGCAATCAAGAATGTCTTCGCGCAGTACGTCGATCGACATGGCATGGAAGAGATCGGCCAGATTTTCGGCGAAGGAGTCAAGATCGAAGTCGGCGACATGCTGCCCAGCGCGCAGTACGCCGAGCGCCTGAAGCGCGTTCCGCCAGCCTGGGACAAAGCGTTCGAGGTCAATGCCTCGGCCGACCCGGCGGTGCGCGCGTCGTGCGTCGAGTTCGTGCTGGCCGGGCTGTATGCCGGCGACCGGATTTCGCGCTCGCAGAAGCATGGGAGAATCCGCTATGAGTTCCCCTGAGCGGCTCGGCGGAATCATCCACACGTACCAGAAGTTCGATCCCAAGAACTTCCCCAGCCCGACGGCGCCGCCTCCCGACATGGTCTCCGGGGCGCTCGAACACATGCTGGCCTATGGCAACCTGCGCGAGTTGTCGCCCGAGGAGCTGGCCAACGCCGTGCAGCTCGACCCCAGTCAGATCGCCGGCCTCGGTCCCAGCCTCGAAATGCTCCAGGCGATGCTCGAGGAGCGGAAGCGGAAGATCCTGGCCGAGTACGAGACCGACCGCGTGCAGCAAACCGCGGCCGAACGCTATCGCCGCCTGGGGGAGCAAATCGATCCGCCGCACAAGTTGCGCGAGGAGTTTCGCCGGGCACGCGACGACGAGCAGATTCGCGAGCTCGAACGGCTCTACTACCGCGCAGGCGACGATCGCTCGAAGTTCGCCCGGCAGCTCGTGCAGCTCTCCGCGGCTTTAGGCGACAAGTACGAAATCGACGAGCTCGCCGGCAAGTACGAGTTCACCGGCCACACGCCGCTGTCGATCGACAAGGCGCTCGAGGTCAAGGAGGAGCTCGAGGAAATCGACCGGCTGCTCAAGCAGCTGGCCGAGGCGGCCAAAACCGCGCAAATCGGCGTCATCGATCTCGAAGAGCTGGCCAAGTACGCCGAGCCGGGGGATCTCGAGCAACTGGCGAAGTTCCGCGAGCAGATCGAACAGTACCTGCGCGAAGCGGGCGCCCGCCAGGGACTCGACTTCAAGAACGGCAAGTTCGAGCTCACGCCCAAGGCGATGCGCCTGTTTCAAGGGCGGCTGCTGGAACGCATCTTCAGCGATCTCGAGGCCTCGCGCTCCGGCCGCCATCAGGGCCCGATCGTGGGCGAGGGGGCTGTCGAGATGCAGCAGACCAAGAGCTACGAGTTCGGCGACTCGGTCACGCACATGGACCTGACCCAGTCGCTGGTGAACGCCCTGCTCCGCGCCGGCCCGGGGCTGCCCGTCCGCATGCAGCCCGCCGACATCGAGATCCATCGCACCCGCAACAACCCCAAGTGCGCGACCTGCGTGCTGATGGATATGAGCGGCTCGATGCGCTACGGCGGGCAATACATCAACGTCAAGCGGATGGCCCTGGCGCTCGACGGGCTGATTCGCCGCGAGTATCCGGGGGACTTTCTGCAGTTCCTGGAGATCTATTCGTTCGCCAAGCCGTGCCATCCGAGCCAGGTGGTCGAGCTGATGCCGAAGATGCCGACGATCTTCGACCCGTGGGTCCACCTCGTCGCCGACATGAGCAGCCCCGACATCAGCGAGTACATGGTCCCCCCGCACTTCACCAATATCCAGCATGGGCTGGTCCTGGCGCGGCGGTTTCTCGCCGCCCAGGATACTCCGAATCGCCAGGTGATTCTCATCACCGACGGCCTGCCGACGGCCCATTTCGAAGGCCAGGTGCTGCATCTGCGTTACCCGCCGCATCGCACGACCGAGGAAGCGACCCTCCGCGAGGCCAAGCTCTGTCAGCGGGAAGGGATCACGGTCAACATCTTCCTCCTCTCGAGCTGGTCGCAATCGAGCGAGGATGTGCAGTTCGCCTATCGCCTGGCCGAATCGACGCAGGGCAAAGTCTTCTTCACCGGCGGCCGCGAGCTCGATCGCTACGTCGTCTGGGACTACCTGCACCGCCGGCGGCAGATCATTTCGTGATCGCTGCGGAGGAAACGACTAACCACGAAGTCACCAAGTCACCAAGGGGGAATCTGCCACCGCAGATGCTCCTCTCCTGCAACTCTGCCTTGGCGGCTTCGAGTCTTAGTGGTTGATTCTCCTGATCGCCCGGGGTGTCGCGGACCGTCGCGCCGCCCGCTACAATGCCGCGTGAACGGTCCCTGCTTTCGCGGCATTCGCTCGCTGGGGGTTCAGCCATGGTTTCCAACTGGATGATCTACGGTGCGACCGGCTACACCGGTATCCGGATCGCGCGCGAGGCGGCCAAGCGCGGGCAACAGCCCCTGATCGCCGGCCGCAGCCGCGAGAAGGTCGAGAAACTCGCCCAGGAGCTGAAGTGCCCCGCCAAGGTGTTTCCGATCGGCAGCCCGGGCGAGCTCGCCCGGCAGATCGCCGGATTGGACGCCGTGGTGAATTGCGCCGGCCCGTTCTCCGCCACTGCGGCGCCGATGATGGATGCCTGCATTCAAGCGGGCGTCAGCTACCTCGATATCACGGGCGAGATCGACGTGATCGAGGCCGGCGCCAAGCGCGACGCGCAGGCGGCCGAAGTCAAGATTCGGCTGATGCCGGCCGTCGGGTTCGACGTCGTCCCGAGCGACTGCCTGGCCGCGACGCTGGCCGACGAGCTGCATGGGGCGACGCAACTGCAACTCGCGTTCACCGCCAGCGGCGGCTTCAGCCCTGGCACGGCCAAGACGATGGTCGAGAGCCTCCCCTCGGGAGGGCGCGCGCGGATTGACGGCCAGATCGTCCGCGTGCCTTCCGCCTGGAAGATCGCCGAGATTCCGTTCGCCAGCGGCCGCCGCACGGCCGTGACGATTCCCTGGGGGGACGTGGCGAGCGCGTACTACACGACTGGCATCGAGAATATCGAGGTCTACACCACGATGCCGCGGAGCCAGATCAAGTTTCTCCGCTCGTTCCGCTGGGCGCTGCCGTTGGCGGGGATCGGATTCGTGCAGTCGTTTCTCAAAAAACGCGTCGACTGTCAGGTGCATGGCCCCAGCGACGAGGAATACGCCAAGAGCCGCTGCTCGTTGTGGGGACGCGTGACCGACGCCCGGGGCCGCACCGTCGAAGGCACCCTGGAAACGCCGGGGGGTTACCCGCTGACGGTCATGACGACCCTGGCCGCTGTCGACAAGGTGATCAACGGCGAAGTCCACGAAGGAGCCTACGGCTTCCTGACTCCGGCGCGGGCCTTCGGCAAGCACTTTATTAAGACCTTTCCCGGCGTGGAGCTGCACCTCGAACGAACCGCATCGGGAACGCATGCGAGCCCAACCCCCTCGTCGCACGGATGACGGGCCCCGACCGTGCCGCGAAGAAGTTTGCCGACTCGACGACATCTGCGCCCGACGAGCTGTCCCGCCCCTACGATTTCCTCAGCCCGCGAAAGAATCGAACCATGAAGAATTGCCGCTGCTCACGCCTGAACCTGTTGCCGCTGCTCGTGCTTACGCTGGGCGTGGCCTCGACAGCGGTGCGCGCCGAGGAACCCTTCTATCAGGCGGAATTGATCTTTCCGCTCGACAAACAGCACAACCATGCGCCCGGGATCGTCGAGTGCCCGAACCACGACCTGCTGGTCAGCTGGTACCGCGGCTCGGGGGAGCGGCAGGCCGACGACGTGGTCGTCCTCGGCGCCCGGCAGAAGCACGGCACGACGACCTGGAGCGAACCTTTCCTGCTGGCCGACGTGCCGGGCTTTCCCGACTGCAACACGGCGATGATGATCGACAGCCGCAACCGGCTCTGGCTGTTCTGGCCGACGATCATCGCCAACTCGTGGGAGACGTGCCTCACGCGCGCGCGCGTCTCGAGCGACTACCAAGGCGCCGGCGCGCCGAAATGGGAATGGCAGGAGACGCTCTTCCTGAACCCGCCCAACTTCGAAAAGAAGATGACCGCGGTCCTCGATCAGCTCGTGGCCGAGCGCGGCGATAAGGCGTCGGAGAAGGAGAAGCTGTTCGTCGCTTTCGTCCGCAAGACGCTCAAGGAAAAGGCCTCGAATCGGCTGGGCTGGCAGCCACGGTGCAAGCCGACGGTGCTCCCCAGCGGGCGGATCCTGTTGCCCCTCTACACGGATACCTACTCGGTGTCGCTGATGGCGATCAGCGACGATTTGGGCCAGACCTGGTTCGCCAGCGAGCCCCTGGTCGGGTATGGCGCCATTCAGCCCGCCGTGCTCCGGCGCAACGACGGCACGCTGGTGGCCTACATGCGCGAGAACGGACAACTCGAGCGGATCCGCGTGTGCGAGTCGAAGGACGACGGCATGACCTGGGGGCCCGTCGAGGTGCTCAACCTGCCGAATCCCGGCTCGGGACTCGATGCCGTGCGACTGGCCAACGGCCACTTCGCCCTGATCTACAACGACACTGTCCAGGGACGCAACAGCCTGGCGGTCTCGATCTCGGACGACGAGGGGCACGAGTGGCGCTGGACCCGCCATCTGGAAAAGCAAGAGAAGGGTTCGTACCACTATCCGGCGATCATCCAGGCCGCGGACGGCAAGCTGCACGCCGTCTACAGCTACTTCACCGACGACGGCAAGAGCATGAAGCACGTCGCCTTCAATGAGGCGTGGGTGCAGGCCACAGAGTGATGAGCTAGCCGGGCACACCCGGTTCGCGTCACGGCCGCTCAGGACTCCAGCTCGTCCAGCGGGTCATGGACGCCCTCCGGCTCCAGCGGCTCTGCGGCCACCCCCAGGCCCGCGATCCCCTGCAGGATCACCAGGGCGACGAGATCGGCGACCCAGAGGATGCCGCCTCCCAGGGCGATCCGGTCAAGGGCCAATGCGCCCACTTCATCCCCCAAGGCCCCCAGTAATCGGGCCGTGGCGACGATGAGCAGCAACAGCACCGGCAGCCCCAGCGAGGCCACCACGAGCGGAATTAAGAGACGTCGCAGCCACACAGGAGAGCCTCGTAACAGTTTTCCCAGCTTTGCCAATTTTGCGGCTGCCGGGGTCGAGTGTCAATCGGCCGCTGGGCGCTCAACTCCCTGCGTTTCGTTGACTTGGGTCGAAGGCAGACGACAATGGATCCGGCGGGGCTCGCGCGCGTTCCGGCCGGTCGCCGACCCTGCCTCGGTTGCAAGCCACCGCAGCGCTCCCGCGGGGCGAACAGCCCCTGCGGAGTGTGCCTTCTGGTCGCGGGCGTCTGGAAACTGGAGCCGGAGGAACGCAAGGGGATGTCCGCACACGCTGCCGAATTTCCTCCGCTCCGCCGCCGCGACTGGCTGCTGGCGGCGAGTTTTGGACTGGGACGCCTGGCGCTTGGGGCCGGGTCGCTGGTCCTGGCCACGACGCCCGCGCTGGCGGCCGCACCCGGCGCCAACATGGCCAAGGTGCTGCTCAAGGATGGGCGGGTTCTCGATGGCAAGATCGCGCCGATCCGCGAGCTGGTGATCAATCCCAAGGCGGCGCTCGATCCGAACGCCGGCTCGGCCCCGCAACTGATCGTGATGGTCGACGACGAACTGCGGCGGATGTTTCTGCCCAAGGCCCGCATCCGTTCGGTCCACGAGCCCGACGCGCGCGAGATTCAGGACCAGTTCAACGTCTGGCAGCGCACGCCGCGCGAGGGGCAGCGCGTGACCGGCGTCGGGCCTCCGTTGAAGGTGACCGAGTTCGACGAGTTCGGCCGGCGGATGTTCAGCATGGACACCTCCAAGGGTCAGCTCGACGTGCCGCAGGGGATCACGGTCATCACCCCCAAGTGGACCAAGGTCGAAGGCATCCGGCACATCTGGGATCAGCGGATCGCCACCAGCTCGATTCCGCGCGAGACGCTGTCGGCGATCCTGCACAAGCAAATCGACCCGCAAAAGCAGGATCAGCGGCTGAAAGTCGTCCGCTTCTACCTGCAAAGCGAGCGCTTCGACGACGCCGAGGTCGAGCTGCAAGCGGTCATCAAGGATTTTCCCGGCATCAGCGAGCAGGTCACGACGGCGCTCAAATCGCTCCGGCAGATGCTGGCGCGGCGCGTCCGCGACGAAATCCTGCTCCGCCGCGACGCCGGCCAAAACGCGCTGGCCTATGAGCTGCTCAAGAAGTTTCCCGAGCGGTTCCCCGCCGGCGAGGTGGCGGGTGAGATCCTGCAGGCCGTGCGGGAGGAGCAGGAATCGTTCGAAACCCGCTTCCAGACCGCCCAGGAGCTGCTCAAGCAAATCGACGAGCAGGTCGCGGGACTCAACCCGCAGGACCGAGCCCGCGCCGAGCCGATTCGCGACGAGATTCGCCGCGAGCTGAACTTCAGCACCCTCGATCGGCTGAACGCCTACAAGCAACTCTCGAGCGACGCCAAGATGCTGCCGGCCGAGAAGGTGGCCCTGGCGTTCTCCGGCTGGCTGATCGGCAGCAACAACGCCACGCCGAACCTGCCGGTGGCCGTCTCGCTGTTCGAACTGCGGAACCTGGCCAAAGCCTATCTCGTCGAGCCCGACAAGCTCGATCGCGTGCACTTGCTCGATCGGATGAGCTCGCAAGAAGGAACCTCGCCGCAGACGATGGCGCGGCTGATCGCGCACATGACGCCCGCCTGGGAATTGCCCGCCGCAACGCCGCCGAACTCGGGCTTCCACACCGTGACGATTCCCGGCAGCCCTGATCAGCCGGAAATCACCTACTCGATCCAGTTGCCCCCGGAGTACGATCCCTATCGCCGGTACCCGACGATTGTCACGCTGCATGGAGCGGGCAGCACGCCAGAGATGCAAATCGACTGGTGGGCCGGCCCGCGCGAGTCGAACGGCCAGCGCGTCGGTCAGGCGGGGCGCCACGGCTACATCGTCGTCGCGCCGCACTGGGCCCAAACCGCCCAGCGCGAGTATGGCTATTCCGCCGCCGAGCATCGGGCCGTGCTCGCCAGCGTTCGCGACGTGTGCCGCAAGTTCGCCGTCGACACCGATCGGGTGTACCTCTCGGGCTTTTCCATGGGAGGCGAAGCGGCCTGGGACATCGGCCTCGCCCATCCCGATCTCTGGGCCGGCGTGATGCCGATCGTGGCCGTCGCCAAGAAGGTGACCAACTGGTACTGGGAAAACGCCCGGTATGTGCCGGTGTACGTCGTGATGGGGGAGCTCGACGGGCAAAGCCTGTCGGCCAACGCACGCGACCTGGAACGCTACATGACGCGCGGCTTCGACGTCACCGTCGTCGAGTTCCGCGGCCGCGGGCATGAGCACTTCTCGGACGAGATCCTGAATCTCTTCGACTGGATGGGGCGGCGGCGGCGCGACTTCTTTCCCAAGGAGTTCGAGGTCCGCACGATCCGCTCGTTCGACAACTTCTTCTGGCCCGTCGAGCTCGAAGGGTTTCCGAAAAACGCCAGCGTCGACGCCGCGCAATGGCCCCCCCGCGACGGCGCCCGGCCGCTGTTGGTCAAGGTCAGCGTGACCGCCAATAACGGGGTCCGCGTCAAGGCAGGGACCGACAGTGCCACGATCTGGCTGGCGCCCGAGATGGTCGACTTCGAGAAACCGATCGAGGTTAAATTCAACGCGGGCCGGTATGGCGGTTCCCGCAACGCGATCGAGCCCGACGTGGGGGTGATTCTCGAAGACGTCCGTACCCGCGGCGATCGCCAGCACCCTTTTTGGGCGCGGGTAGAACTTCCCGCCGGCAAGCAGAACCTGGCGGCCGGCAATTAACCGCGCTCCGACGCGCGGAGCCGGGTGGTGGGGGTGATGAGCCGCGCTGGAACGAGTCCTTCCT
>JAEUIK010000046.1 GCA_016793185.1 Planctomycetaceae bacterium
TCCCAGCAGGCGGTCGATCAGCGGGAACAGGATGGCGGGGCTGAACTCGAGCAGCGCCTGTTCGGCGAACCGCGCACTGGCGATCACCGCGAGGCACGTCGGATCGGGAAGCTTCTCGATGAGTCCCCACAAGGTGCGCGAGCTGACGTTCGTCAACCGCACGTCGGTCGGGGTGCGAATCGCCGCGGCCAGACGAGCCGCTAAGCCGTGCACGAAAGGCTGATGCAACTCGCGCAAGGCTCGGGGAAAATGGTCCGACATCCGTGTCTCCCGCGGCCCCGGTCGGAGGCCGCTTCCTGCCAGGCGCTCGCCCCATCAGGTCGACGAGCCGCTGGCGGACGCGTGGGGAAATCACTCCCGCACTTGTCCCGCGCCGTAGACGACGTACTTGTAACTCGTAAGTTCCTTCAGCCCGCACGGTCCGCGTGCGTGCAGTTTATCGGTGCTGATCCCGATCTCGGCGCCGAGGCCAAACTCGCCCCCGTCGTTGAAGCGGGTGCTGGCATTGACCACGACGGCCGAGCTGTCGACACGCGCCGTGAACTGCCGGGCGGCGGCCAGGTCGCCGGTGATGATCGCCTCGGTGTGGCCCGAGCCGTACCGGTGAATCTGCTCGATCGCATCGTCGAGCGAATCGACGACTTTGGCCGAAATGATCGGCGCCAGGAATTCAGCGGCATAGTCCGCCTCGGTGGCGGGCTGGGCTTCGCGAATCATCCGGCAGACGGATTCGTCGCCGCGGATTTCGACGCCGCGGGCGGCCAAGGCTCGGCCAATTCTAGGGAGAAACGCTGCCGCGACGTCGCGATGCACCAGCAGCGACTCGGCCGTGTTGCAGACCCCCAGCCGTTGGCACTTGGCGTTGACGGTGATCGATTCGGCCATGTCGAGATCGGCCGCGCGATCGACGTAAACGTGGCAATTGCCGGTGTAGTGCTTGATGACCGGCATCTTGGCTTCGGCGACGACGCGGCGGATCAGCCCCTCGCCGCCGCGGGGAATCGTGACGGTGATGAACTCGGGCAGCGCCAACAAATGACCCACCGCAGCGCGGTCGGTCGTGGCCACCTGCTGCACGGCGTCGGCCGGCAGACCGGTTTCGGCGGCCGCGGCGCTCAACAGCTCTGCCAAGGCGCGGTTCGAGTGGGCCGCTTCTTTGCCGCCGCGCAAAATGACCGCATTGCCGCTTTTGACGCAGAGGGCCGCCGCATCGACCGTGACATTCGGCCGCGACTCGTAAATAAAGAACACCACCCCCAGCGGCACCCGCACCTTCAGCACTTCCAGCCCATTGGGCCGAATACTCGATTCGATCACCTCTCCGATCGGGTCGGGCAAGCGGGCGATCTCCTCCACGGCCGCGGCGAGCGCCTCGATGCGGGCGGGCGTGAGCTTGAGCCGATCGATCTCGGCGGGTGTGAGCCCGTAGCCCGGCGCTGCCGCGAGGTCGGCCTCGTTGGCCGCCAGGAGCGCGTCGGTCTCCGTGCGGAGTCGCTCGGCGCAGAGCGCCAGCCAGGAGTTCTTCTGGGCGCCGCTGACCGCAGTCAGCTCGCGCGAAGCCCGTTGGGCGCGCTCGGCTAACTCGCGGCAGTAGCTCTTCAGGTCGCTGATCGCGGCGACCGCCATAGCTGGATCCTGAAAACGTGATTCGTGCCGATGATGCAAGTATCGACAAGGCAGCAACTTGAGTCAATGCCGCTGCCGATCAAAGGGGAGGCGACAGGTCTGCTCTAACCGCTTTCTCCGACGCGACATCCGACAGGACGTCCGCGCAGTTCCCGGGGTTCGCGGGGTCACTCGCCCAGCCGAGCAGCCCGGCCGTCGATTCCGCCGGTCGCTTCGAAGAGGAGCAGCGCCTGGCGCACCGCCGCGACGTCATGAACCCGGATGATCTGCACTCCCTGCCGGGCGAGGGCCAGGGCGGCGCCGATCGTGCCCGCCGTGCGGTCGGCTGCCGGGTCGCCGAGGATCTTTCCGATGAAGCCCTTGCGCGAATGTCCGACCAGCAGCGGGCAGCCCAGCTCGTGCAACTCGCCGCAGGCGGCCATGAGCGTCAGATTGTGCTGGTGAGTCTTGCCGAAGCCGATGCCGGGATCGAGACAAATCCGCTGGGCATCGATTCCGCCCGCGAGCGCCGCATCGCGCTGCCTTCGCAGATACGCGGCCACGTCGGCGGCCACGTCGTCGTAGGAGGGATTGTCTTGCATGGTCTGGGGTGTTCCCCGCATGTGCATCAGCACCACGCCAGCCTGGCTCTCGCGCACGAGCGTCGGCATTCTGGGATCGCCCGTCAGGGCGGTGACGTCATTGACGATCTCGGCGCCCGCCTCGATCGCGGCCTGAGCGACGATTGCCTTCGAGGTGTCGATCGAGATCGGCAGATGCGTGTGTGCCGCCAGACCGCGCACGACTTCGGCCGTGCGGCGCAATTCCTCCGCGGCATCGACCGGCTGGGAATAGGGACGCGTGCTCTCGCCGCCAATGTCGAGCAGGTCGGCTCCCTCGGCTGCCAACTGCAGACCGTGCGCGAGGGCGCGCGCGGGGTCGAAGTAATTACCGCCGTCCGAAAAGCTGTCGGGCGTGACGTTGACGATGCCCATCACCAGCGGACGGCGCGGCAGTTCCAGGCGGCGCGTGCGCAACTGCCAGCTCGACGCACGGGCGGGGTAAGCGGGAAAGGAAGCAGCGGGAACCTGGTGGGCGGCGTGCATACGTCGAGCCTACCAGGGGGCCTCCATCAGGTCCACGATCTGCGTGGCGAGCCGCTCGAGCACTTCCTGTTGGCCGGTCGTGATCGACTGGCCCGTTTCGGGGCGAACCGGAGCGGCCGAACTGAATTGAACGATCGAAGGAGGCAAGGTCAGGCCCTGCTGCGCGAGCAGCTCGCCGCGTCGATCCACCCAGGTCACCTCGACGACGAAGTTGATCTCGAGCTCGCGCGGCTCGTCGGTCGGGGTTTCCACCGTGAGCCGTTTGGTATCACGGACAATTCGGCCCGAGAGGACGCTATCGGCCTCGGGCGTATTGACCAGCTTATACGGCGTCCGGTTCTCGATCTCTTTCTTCACGGCCTCGCTCAAGCGTTCGCCGAGATTGCGGCGAAAACTATCGGAGGTGAACATCGGCACATAGACCGTATGGATGTCGGGCGGAAAGAGCGCCTCGTTGCCGAAGCGATACCGGGCGCAGCCCGGCGCTCCCAGCAGCAGGGTCAACAGGCCGCCGAGCAGCCCGAGCACCTCGCGGCGCGCGAGCCGCACCTCGCGACCGGCCGCAGCGGACCGACCGGCGTTGCGCGGCCAGAAAACAGCAGTTCGCTTACTCATCGTAAGTGCTGATCAGCTTCGTCAGCCACTTGAAGTAATTCTTCGGATTGTCGGGGCGCCCCTCGTACTCGGTCATCCGCTGCTGCGAGATCTCGGCGAAGCGCGAATCCGGGTAGTCCTTGAGCACGCGCTGGTAGTAGTACCGCGCTGCCCCATAATGCCGCGTGCCGGCGTAGTACTCAGCCAGATCGAAATCCCGCTGCGCCTGTTGATTGCGAATCGCTCGCAATGCTTCGCCGAGCTTCTCCTTCTCGTCGGTCAGCTCGCCGGGGAATTGCGAGTTGATCTGTTCGATCAGTTCCTTCGATTCGGCCAGCGGTTTGCCGTCGTAGTTCGGCCCCTGGTACTTGCGCATCTTGCTCCGCAATCCCAGAAGGTGGGCGGTGGGCTGGTGTTCGCTCTGGGGATACGACTCGCGGAGCATCGTGTAGTAGGTGTCGGCGTCCTCGAACTCGTTGTTCAGGAAGTGCGAGTTCGCCTTGGCCATCAGGCTGTCGTCGGCCAGCGGGCCCGTCGGATCATTGAGGTGGACCGTCTCATAGGCCGCCAACGCATTGCCGCGCGTATCGAACCAGGGACGCGTCTTGTCGGTGAGATTGGGGGTCACCGCGTAGTGATGCTCGGACCGGTCATGCTGCTCCCAATAGCGGGCGATCGCGAACTGCCGCGGCACGACCTTGTCGAGGTACCGCGAATTCTCGTACTTCTTCATCAGGTTGACGTACGTGTCGCAGGCCGACGAGTAGCGGTCGGCAAAGAAGTACGACTCGGCCTGCATGAAGAGCGCGTCTTCTTCGATTTCACTGTCGGGCCAGCGTTTGGCCGCGGTCTTGAACTTCGCCGCGGCTTCGTCGTAGTTCTTCTGGCGGAACGCCGTTTCGCCTTCCTGATACGCAGCCTGCGCCACCTGTTTGTTCGGGAGCGTGCCGGTCAGCTTCTGCCATTGGCGCTTCGACTTCCGACTGAAGCGATCCCAGGCGTTCTCGTCGGGATCGATCTCCTCGCCCGGCGGCAGCTCTTCGACCGGTTCCCCCAACGACGTGCCCGGGCCCGGCAGGGGATTGGTCGTGCGGCAACCGGCGGCGGCGCACAGGGCCAGCACCAGCAGGCACATCAAGAACCAACGGTATTGCATCGAGCTAGACATCCGTGTCGCTTCTCGGCGTTCGAGTCGTCGGTTGTGCCGGGCCTCAGGTCCGGGCGGGGCCCAGGTGACGGTGCATTTTCAACGCGTGTCCCACCAGGTGACTGAGATACCGGTTCAGGACCGCCCGCAGTTCTCCCAAAGTGCTCGCATGCAGCTCGAGCCGCCGCCAGGCGTCTCCCTGGCCATCAGCCAGGCAGGCCATCGCTCGAATCACTCCCGCGCTAACCGAAATCACTTGCTGCTTGCCCACGCGGCAGCGCGGACAGAGCGCGCCGCCGTGCAAGGTGCCGAAGGCCACGCGCCCCGTGCCGGGGACCTCGTCGCCGCACTCGGCGCACATGCTCAGCGAGGGCAGGTAGCCCAGGATCTCCAACAGTTGTAGTTCGAAATGCAAGATCAGCGGACGCACCGGCTCCCCCGCCGCGAGATCGGCCAGCGTTTGCACGGCCAGATCGAACAGCGCGGGATGCGGATCGTAGTCGTCGGTCAATTCGATCAACAGTTCGGCGACATAGTAGCCCGCGTAATAGGTCGAAAGGTCGCGGCCATGTCCCCGAAAACGGCGCTCCAACTTGGCCTCGGTGAGGAGGTCGAGCGCATCGGACGATTTGCGCAGGAACACTAGTCGAACGAGCGCCAGCAGGTCAAGGGCAGACTCGAACGGGCCCTTGAGCCGGCGGCCCCCCTTGGCCAGCCCGGTGACTTTGCCAAACTCGCGCGTGAAAAGTGTGACCACGCAGCTCGTTTCGCTGAAGTCGGTTACCCGCAGGACCAGGGCATCGGCCTTTTCAGTCGCCATAAGCGGTCCATTGTAACGCGCTGCCCGGGCTGGCGCTGGCATGCCAGCAAAGCGGGTGCGGAAATGTAGAACCCTGTCGGATCTTGCCGTTTCGGAACCATCACCAATTGTTAGGCGTGCTAACGGCATACTCCGTTAGGCGGCCATAAAGGTCGCGAAACGCCGACAAGTCGGTATGTGACCTACCAAACACAGCAATCTTTCCACTTGGTCGAATAACCTAGATCGCAGTAGACTTTCTGCAGAGCCGTTCCATGTTGCACCGCCAGAAAGTACTGATTCACCTCATCAAAGCCGCTGGGCGGCCGCTCTCGCGATACGAACTGACGAAATGGAGTTTCCTTCTGCGTCATGAGTTCCCGTCGCAGGGCGGATCCTCATTCTACGACTTCTTACCTTACCAATATGGGCCCTTTTCATTCGCGCTTTATCAGGAACTCGAAAAGCTCGAAGCGACGAGTTACGTCCAGCAAGTCGACGATTTGGTTCGAATTGGCGATGCCAGACTGGCAAACACTGTTAAACTTGATAGCTCCGCCGTCGTCCGCGACATCGATAAGCTCGTTGCT
>JAEUIK010000258.1 GCA_016793185.1 Planctomycetaceae bacterium
GGGGCGAAACCACCGCCGCCAAGACCCCGTCCCCATCTTCGCAGCGAACCTGGGCCAACACGGTCATGGGCACTCGCCCGCCCCGCACCAGCAAATCGACCTGGGTCCAGGCGCTCAACAGATAGCGCGACTCGAACCCGACCTCGATGCCAACGAATTGCGGCTCGTCGACTTGTTGCCCAGGGGCGGGAGCCACCGACATGAGTGCGGTCGCCCAGGCCAGCACGACGAGCAGCGCGCGCGCCCAGCCGCCAGTGCGGCGGCGTTGTTCCTGCCTCGGCCCGTTCGCTCGATTCATGGCTTCTCGCTCTCGTCGCAGGTGCAGACAAACTTTCCGCAGCCGGGGCAGCCAGCGCCGTACTTCGCCTGGATCGCGGCATTCAGATCGACGCCGACCACATTGGCTATCGTGGCCAGCCAGGCCAGCACATCGGCAAACTCGGCGTGCCGCTCCGCGCTCGTGCCGCTGCGGAGGCAGCTGGCCAGCTCCCCCACTTCCTCCATGAACCACATGAAGGTTCCGTCCACGCCGCGGGCCAGGTCCTTCTCCAGATACATCTCGCGAATCAGCCGCTGGAAATCGGCCAGCGTGATCTGGGCGGCGGGGGTCGAGGGCTGCGATTCGGTGCTCACGGGGCAAGACTCTCGAGCAGGGTGTCGGCGCCAGGGTAGTCGGGATCGGCCGCCAGCAGCTTGCGCAGCACCTCGCGGGCGCGCTGGGGCTGGCCAGCTTGGACCAGGGCATCGGCCAGGCCAAATTGCCATCCCAGCTTATCAGGAGCCAGCTCCAAGGCTACGTCGTATTCGGCAATGCCTTCGGCAAATTGGTTCTGGTCGGACAGGGCCTGAGCCAGGATGCCGTGAATCTCGGCATCGAGGAGGTCGATTTCCAACGCCCGCCGCGCCCACCGAGCAGCTTCGGGCAGATCGCGAGCCTCGAAGGCCAGTTGTGCCAGTTTCTTGCGAATATTGACGTCGTCGGCGTCCATCTCGGCCAACCGAGTCAGGACTTCGGCCAGCGGGCGACTCTGCTTCGCCAGCAGGTAAACCCGCGCCAGCGACTTTTGCCACGTCGGGTTCTCAGGCTCGCGGTCGGCTGCCAGCCGATAGAGCCGTGCGGCCGCGTCGTAATCTTCCGCTTTGAGCTTGAGGCCCGCCAGCAGCGCGATCAGGTTGGCCTGCGGCGCCTCGGCATCGAGCGCGCCCTCGAGTGTCTTGAGCGCCTCGGCCGTATCGCCGACGAGCAAATGCAACCGCGCGACCACATAGGCCGCGAGTTGCTCGCGCGGATCGAGCTGGAGAGCCTGCCGCGCGTACTTGCGGGCTTCGGGATACGCCCCGCGCGCCAACTCGGCCTGGGCCAGGCGCGCCATCAGACCTGGATTCTGCGGATCGGCTTTGAGGGCGCGCTCCAACTCGGCGAGTTTCATTTCGGCCTGAGGGACGCCCGGCTTGAGCTCGGCGACAATTTGCTTGAGTCGTTCCTGATAGCCGGCGTCGAACTCGGCCTGCGAGATCCCCAGGGCGCGTTCGATAGCGACGCCCGTGTTCTGGTTTTCGGCAAAGGCGGTCAGCAGCCGGGCAATGGCGTCCGGGCCGTACTTCTCGCGGAGGTATTCGGCGTAGATTTCCGCCTGGCAATAGGCCATTTGCCAGTCGGCCCCCGATTCGGGCCGGATGAAGCCCAGGTTGATGTTGTCCAGCGTAAAAGCCTTGCCGGCGGGCACGCGTTCGAGCAGCAACTGGTTCCACGTCTCGCTGCGCGGATAGCCCTCATTGACGACTGCCAGGGCCTCGGTGAACCAATGCGGGACGTTGTAATTCGTCTGCTGCAAGTTGATGACGTGGATGAACTCGTGCTTGACGACCCGCGCCCAGTTGTACTTCGTCTGCAGATCGTTGGGGGAGGTGAGCGCGACCATCTTGCCGGCGCAGGCACCGACCGTGCCGACCGAGGGGAGCCCCACCATGCGGGCACTAAACCACCCGTGCCCTTTGGTGTTGCGGGCGCTGGAAAAAATCTCGAAGAGCGTCTTCTCGGGGGGCGTGTAGCCGAACTGCGCACAGAGCTCGGGAAAAACCCGTTCGAGCTCCTGGGCGACGTAGCGCGCCAGCAGCTTGTCCTGGGCGGGATCGAACTTGATCCGGAAGTGCTCGGTCTCGAGCGTCTCGTAGCCGGTCAGGACGTCGAGAACCTCGAGCGTGTTTTTCACGCGGACATTAAAGGGGTCGATCTCGAACGCTGTGTCGAGCAACGGTTTCGCTTCTTCCTCGCGTCCCAGGCGCATGAACATCATGCCCAATCCGGCCTGGGGACCGACGATCAGCGGTATCCGCTCCAGAGCGCGGCGGAAGTACCGCTCGGCCGCGGCAAACTGCCGGCGCTCTTCGAGACGCGTCCCCAGCGTGTAGTAGAACCGGCCCGCGTGTGGATTGCGGGCGTCGACCTCGGCACAGAGCCGGTGCAGACGCGCATCCGTGGCGTCGGGCTCGGGCAAGCCGTCGAGAAGCACCAGCGCGGCCCCGATGCGGGCGAGCGTTTCCTCGTCGCGCGGATTGAGCTGTCGCGCCTGCTCGAGGATCGCCAACGCCCCCGGCGCGTCGAAGTTGGCCAGCGCCAGATCCGCCTTGGCGTGCCAGGCCGCGACCAACTCGGGGTTGAGCTCAAGCGCGCGTTCGAGCGCTGCTCGGGCGTCGTCGACGTTGTATTGCTCGAGCGCCAGATGCGCCAGCGACGCGTAGACCTCGGCCGCGCGCGGGTTGATCTTCAAGGCCGCGGCGAATTCCTTGGCCGCGGCAGCCACATTGTGCTTCTCCAGAAAAAGCCGGCCGCTCTCCCAATGGGCCTGCCAGCCCTGGGGTTCGCGCTCGAGCACCTCCGGATAGAGGGTATTGATGAGAAAGCTGAACTGGTCCGAAAGTCGATGCCAACGCGCGTACTGCGCCGCGCCGCGACCGATCGCCAACAACTCTGCGGCGCTCGCCTGGTCATGATCGTTGTAGTAGTCGACCAGCCACTTGTAGCCGGCGTCGGCTCCCTCGAGGTCGCCGGTTGCTTCCAGCAACTCGGCGTCGAGCAGCCGGGCCGCAACGTGGTCGGGCTGGAGTTTGAGCGCCGCGGCCACGGCCGACCGGGCGGTGTCCCAATCCCCCCGTTCCCAGGCCATTCGCGCCGCCGCCGCTTGGAGCGGGGCGCTCTCGGCATGTTCGCCGATCGCCCGCTGCAGCCGCTCGGCCGCGGCGGCACGTTGGCCGCGTGCGGCGTCGATCCGCGCCCGACCGAGGGCCTTCTCGATGGCATCCGCGGCGGGCAGCGCCTCGTACTGCTCGGCCGCCTCGGTCAACTTGCCGGCGAGTTCGAGTTCGCGAGCCGATTGGAGAGTCGGTTGGGCGCTGACCGTGCCGAGCAGGGCGAATAAGAGGGTGCCGGCGGCGACGCCCGGGATCCGCGTCCAACTTGCGCTCGCGCAGTGCGGCCTCATCGGCGCCTCGCCGGGTGTCGTTCCAGTTCGTCCCAATGCTCGACCGTCGCGCGTCGCCAGATCCCCGCGGCCAGCTCTCGCCCGACGAGTATCCATAGGCGGCGACTCAGTTTACGGTATTGTACCGCACGCGCGCCAGCAAGCGAAGCCGCGCAGCGCGGCAAGCGGCCGGCCCCGTTTGACACGTTCGCGGACCCGCCCGTATGATTCGGCCCTGACGGCACCACGGCGGCGAGCGTCGTACGGCCAGTATGCCCCCCGGATGATGAGCGACCTCCATGGAAGACAAACCGCCGATTTCGTACGACGACTTTGCCAAGCTGGACCTTCGCGTGGCCAAGATCATCGCCGCGCGCGAGCACCCCAACGCCAATAAGCTGTTGCTGCTGCAGATCCAGGTGGGCGAAATCGAGAAGCAAATCGTCGCCGGAATTCGCGGGCATTACCCGGTTGACGAGCTCGTCGGGCGACAGATCGTCATCGTCAACAACCTCGAGCCGGCCGTGATCCGCGGCGAAGAATCGAACGGCATGCTGCTGGCAGCCAGCGACGGCGAAGCGGTCGTGCTGGTGCGCCCCGACCGCGATTGCGCTCCCGGCTCGCGAATCAAGTAGTGCTGTCGCGCAATGACGACGGAGCGATCCTCGCGCAGCGAAGCCCTCGCCGTGGCGCTCTTGCCGCGAATCGCCACGGCGGACTCGATTGTCTCGGCCGATTACGATTCCAATAACCAGCGAACGACTTCGACCAGCCCATCTTCGTCGTGGCGGGGGGCAATGCGATCGGCCGCGGCCTTCACGGCGGGGAGCGCGTTGCCCATGGCCACGCCCAGGCCCGCTCCCTCGATCATCGGGATGTCGTTCACGTCGTCTCCCACCGCGCAGATTTCCGCCGGCGCGATCTGCCAGTTCTCGGCCAGACGCAAGATCCCCGACCACTTGGTGGCGCCGGCCGGAGCGATCTCGCACATGTAGCCCGAGTACTTCGGGCTCCGCAGCACGTGGGTATAGAGCGCCCCGGGGAGCTGGCGTTGCAGCTCCGCCTCGAGCGCGAGCATCTCGGGCTGGGTGCCCATCGCGAAGCCGCCGAAGACATCCGTCGGCGGATCGCCGACCAGGTTCGGCCAGACGCGCTCGCAGCCCGCATTGAGCTCGAGGTACTCCGCCAGCTCGGCTCGATGGTCGGCCGTGGTGCGACAATAGAAATCGAACCCGTCGGCAAACGTGTCGGCCAGCAAGATCGCCTCATAGCCGCCGGCTTGGATGACCTCCAGCAGGCGGCAAAGCACGGGGCGCGGCAGCTGCGCGCAGTAGAGCGTGCCATGATCGAGCGGATGCTTGATCAGCGCGCCGCTGGCCGTCACCAGCGGCAGATCGAGCGCCAGGTGTTCGAGGACCGGCAGAGCCCGGCTGTAGCGGCGCCCCGTGGCCAGCACCACGCGAATTCCTGCGTCGCACGCCTGTCGAATCGCGGCGCGGGTGAGCGGGGTGACCTCGTCGCGGCTGTTCACGACGGTGCCGTCGATGTCGAGAGCCAGGAGGCGATAGCGCGGAGTTGGCTGCATGCGTACCGGGGGAGATCGGGGATCACCGCACGGCGTACCGCTCGAGACTGGGCGAGGCCGTGCACCGACCTGTCGTCAGCAATCGTAGCAGATTTCAGAATCTCCGCCGGGAGGAGCTAGTTGCCGGGCTCGTCCTCGAATCCTTCCTCGGATTCCTCGGCCGGCATCTCGTCAGTCCCCTCCGCGGCCGGTTCATCCTCCACCTCGCTGGGGGCAGCGGCTTTCGGGGGGGCGGCGGGCTTGGGAGGAGGAGTCGGCGCCGCCGGCTCTTCCACGGGGCGCGCATCGTAGGCACTGTTGAGCTGCTTGCGCGGCTGGCGTTTCTGGAACACCCCGCTCGTGACGCCGCGCGAGACCTTCGCGCCGCCATCGCGGGCCGGACCTCTGAAATCCTGCGGGCGCGAACCGTCGTAGCGGAGGACAGTCTTCGTGTCCTTCCACCCCGTCCGCTCGAGGAAATTCGACAGCGAGATGACCTCGACCCCCAGATCCTTGGCGTCGGCTTCCATCTTGCCGACGTTCGCCTCGGCCATGTCTTCCTTCTTGGGCCCGATAATCAGGTAGCGCGTCTCCATCGACATGGCTCCCTGCATCTTCCCCTGATCGTCGAGTTCGGCATCGATCACGCCGCCGCTCATGGTGATCATGTCGCGGACGAGGTGCCGGTCGCTGAGGTCGTCGCCATCGAGATCCATGAAGCCCGCCAGGGCAAAGCGTTCCTGCCGGCCGGGCTGCCAGAGCGGCGTGTAGATCAAGTCGCCCGGCACAATCGGGTTGAGGATGTCGTCCTCGAGGATCTTGGCCTCGGCCAGGTGCGGGCCGATGATTTGCGTGACTTCGATCGCCCCCTTGCGTTTATCGCGGGCGACGCCATTCTGATCGACGCCATAGACGCTGAACGCGAGCTGCCGCGGGAGATAGTCGCTCTCGCCGACGTCGATCCAGACCGTACCCCGCTGGTTCACGCGGCGGATCGAGCCGTCGGGCACTGCCTGCGTCTTGCCCTGCAGTTCGGCGATCGTTTCCTGCTGTTGGCCGAGCTGCGCTTTCACCAAACCGACCTGGCTTTCGAGCTGGGTGAGCTGGCGCGTTTTTTCTTCGCGTTCCTTATCGAAATCCTCGGCCGCCTTCTGATTGATCGCCAATTGATCCGCCTTCTCTTTCTCGAGGCGCTGGCGATCGTTCATGAAGGCGCTCTGCTCCTGGGCGTAGGTCTTGACCGCCTCGTCCAGGCTCTGCTTATGGGCAGCGATCTGTAAGTCCTTGGCCGCCTCACGCTTCTCGTTGATCTCCTGCTGGGCCAGCAAGTCGGCCTTGGTGGCCGCCAGGTTCGTGCTCGATTCGCGCAGGGCCGCGGCCAACTGCTTGAGGGCCTCGCGGTACGACTGCTGTTCGGCCGTGAGCGTCGGGGCGTAGAGTTTCATGTCCTCGCCGACCGACTTTTCCCACTCGGCCACGGGGATCGTCTCGGCGAAGCCAGCCTTGACCTTGAGCTTGTGCAGCTCGTCCGTCAGATCGCGGAGCGAGGCCTGCATCTTGGTCGTCTCTTCCTTGTCCTTGCGCGACATCTCCGCGGCTTCGCTGTACTTCGAGAAGAAGTAGTAGGTCGTGCCGATAAACAAGATCAGCATCAACACGCACAGAATGAGCGCAATCTGCAAGCCCTGACTTTCGCTCTTTGCCATGATCCGTGCCTCGACGTGGTTGGCTGCTCAACCCGTGTTCGTTCCGCGACCAAGCTCGGACGTGAGCGGAAAGCTGGTCGGAAATGCGTGGTCGGGCGCAATCTCTATTCCGGGGGACGCCCGCCGGCAGCTTTCCGCCGTCATCGCGCGGCGCTCGTCACCGGGCGCTCGTCACCGGGCGCTCGTCTCCCGAGGTCGCCGCGGAGGACAGGAAACCGGCGCACGCCCGACCGCCAACCGGCCGGCTGGCACCCGTTCGCTGCACCGCAAAATGACGGTTTGCTGCGAAATTCATGCTAAATCGGTCACTCGGACGAGTCAACGAAAATCGTTACGCTGTACCGGCTTGCTTGACATCCAATCGACGCCACCCCTACGATTGGAACCTGAGCCACGATGACCCGGGATCAACCTGCAATACAACCCCGGCTTAACGCTCCGCCAGGTCCGCTCCGCCCACTCCCGCTCCCTTCCGGGGCATCTCGTAACCACCGCTCCCCGTAGAGAGTCGGCCCGGGCTGACTCCCGCAGGCAAAACCCTCGATGGCCGCTCGCAACCGTCAGACCGTGTTACCCGGCCTCGAAGGCGTCGCCCCCGAGCCGTCGCCAGCGGGGCGACGATCCCGCCCGGCCGCGGGAGCTGCCGCCGCCGAGACCGAGCGGCAGCCGACGGCCCGAGTCGTCCCGGGCACGCCCGCCACGGAGGGGGCCGGAACCGAGGGCTTTGCGTTTCTCCCGCCCACCGGACTGGCGGCCCAGCCCGACGGCAAGGTCGACCTCGCGGGCAAGAGGGTCTGGGTGGTCGACGCCTTCAATCTGATTTTCCAGGTCTTCCACGCGATTCCCGAGATGACCGGGCCGCAGGGCGAGCCGCTCAACGCCGTCTTCGGCTTCACGCGCGACATGCTCTTTTTGATCGAGCAGCAGCGACCCGATTATCTCTTTTGCGCATTCGACATGCCGGGCGGAACGTTCCGGGAGAAGATCTTCGCCGACTACAAGATGCAGCGCGCCGCCATGCCCGACGAGCTCGTGCCGCAGATCGGCGTGATCGGTCGAATGCTCGCGGCGCTGCAGATTCCCGTGCTGGGGGTCGAGGGCTACGAGGCCGACGACGTGATGGCTACCGTCGCACGGATCGTGGCCGAGGGGGGCGGCGAATGCGTGCTCGTGACCGGCGATAAGGACTGCCGCCAACTGATTACCGAGCGGGTGCGCGTCTACAACGTCCGCAAGCAGATCTATTACGACGCCGCCGCACTGGCCGCGGAATGGGGCGTGCGGCCGGATCAGGTCGTCGATTTCCAAGCCCTGGTCGGCGACAAGGTGGATAACGTGCCCGGCGTGCCGCTGATCGGCCCCAAGGTGGCCGGCGAGCTCCTGGCCAAGTACGGCACGCTCGACGCGCTGTTCGAGCACGTCGACGAACTCCCCAAGGGCAAGCGGCGCGATAACCTGATCGAGCATCGCGAGCGGGCCCTGATGAGCCGCGACCTGGTGCGGCTCGACGCGCAGGTCGAGTTGCCGCTGGACTGGAACCGCGGCCAGGTAGCCGCCATGCAAATCGGCCCGGCGCTGCCGTTGTTTCTCGAGCTCGGATTTCATGCGTTCGCCGAGAAAGCCCGGGCCGCGGGGCGCGCGGGAACGCCGGCGGCCGGGTGGCAGGCCGACTATCGCACGGTGGACACGCCTCAGGCGTTCGCGGCGTTCCTGGCCGAATTGCGGCAGCAGCGGAGCTTCTCGTTCGATACGGAAACGACGAACGTCAATCCGGCCTGGGCCGACCTGGTCGGGATTTCCTGCTGCTGGGAGGCGGGGGTCGCCTACTACCTGCCGATCCGCGCACCGGAGGGTGAAGCGCACCTCGACTGTGCGACCGTCATCGCAGCCTTGCGCCCGATTCTCGAGGATCCCGCAATCGAGAAGATCGGTCAGAATCTCAAGTACGATGCGATCGTCTTGCGGGGGCTCGGCGTGCGCCTCGCGGGCATCGCCTGCGACACCATGATCGCCAGCTATCTGCTGGATGCCGGCGAGCGCAACCACAACCTGGACGAGTTGGCGAAACGCTACTTCGATCACCAGACAATCAAGATCACCGAGCTGATCGGCGTCGGCAAACAACAGAAGCGCATGGACGAAGTGAGCACCGCGCTCGTCGGACCGTATGCCGCCGAGGACGCCGACGTCCCGTGGCGGTTGGCGCCGCTGCTCCGCCCGAAACTGGTGGAATGGCAGGCCGAGAAGCTCTTCCGCGAGGTCGAGCTCCCTTTGGTCGACGTGCTGGCCGACATGGAGCACACCGGCATCCGGGTCGACGTGCCGCGCCTGCGCGAACTGAGCGCCGAATACGGCCGGAGGCTGGCGGCGCTCGAGACCGAAATCTTTGCCCTGGCCGGTTGCGAGTTCAACATCGCGTCGCCAAAGCAATTGCAGAAGATTCTCTTCGACGACCTCAAACTGCCCGCCGGCAAGCGGACGAAGACGGGTCCCAGCACCGATGCGGAAGTGCTCGAAGATCTGGCGCGGCTGCATCCGCTGCCGGCCAAGATCGTCGAGCATCGGCAGTACGCCAAGCTCCAGGGGACCTACGTCGATGCCCTGCCCGAGTTGATCAACCCCAAGACCGGGCGCGTGCATTGTTCGTTCAACCAAACAGTCGCGGCCACGGGGCGCCTGAGCTCGAGCGATCCCAACCTGCAGAATATTCCGGTGCGCGGCGAGGCGGGGCGCGAGATTCGGTCGGCCTTTCTCCCCGGCTCCCCCGGATGGGTGCTGCTGACGGCCGACTACTCGCAAATCGAGCTGCGCGTGCTGGCACATTTCTCGCAAGACACGACCCTGGCCGAGGCTTTCGCGCGCGACGAGGACATTCACACCCTGGTTGCCAGCCAGGTCTACGGCGTGGGGCTGGATGCTGTCACTCGCGAGATGCGGTACGGGGCGAAGGCGGTGAACTTTGGCGTGATCTACGGCCAGTCGGCCTTTGGGCTGGCGAAGCAAGTGGGGACGACGCCCGAGTCGGCCGCCGAGTTCATCGACGCCTACTTCTCGCGCTACCCCGGCGTCGAGGAATTTCTCGTGAAAGTACTGGAAGAATGTCAGGCCCAGGGGTATGTTGAAACCATCCTGGGGCGAAGGCGGGCGATCCGTGGAGTTCGTGTCGGCGCCGGCCGGCAGCGCAACCTGCCCGAGCGGACCGCGGTCAACACCGTCATTCAAGGATCGGCCGCCGATCTGATCAAGTTAGCAATGGTCGCCATCCACAGGCGGCTGCGGCGCGAACAGCTTGCCACCCGCCTGTTGCTGCAAATCCACGACGAGTTGGTCTTCGAGGTTCCTGTCGACGAAGTCGCTGCGGTCGCCAAGATGGTGGCCGAAGAGATGACCGGCGTCCTGCCGCTGCGAGTTCCCCTGAAGGTCGATTTGAAAGCAGGTCCTCACTGGGCTGGTGCGGAAGCGCTGGCGTAAAGCGACCGAGGCGCCTGCCAGGGTCGAGCTCAAATCGGCGTGCGGTCCGCGCGACCCGCCCACTCCCCTTCAAGTAGTTTTGACCCACGAGAGCTTGCGACCCCCTGGTCGCGCGAATAGGGCTGCCGCCTTGTCGATTCGCGACGCGAACGTCCCGGTGATCGGCCTGATTGGAGGAATCGCCAGCGGCAAGAGCGTGGTCGCCGCCGAGTTGGCCCGGCTGGGTGCCGCCATTCTCGACGCCGACCGCGCGGGACACGAAGTGCTGGCGCTCCCCGACGTCGCGACCGCGATCGACGCGCGGTGGGGTCGGCAAGTCCGCGACGCCGAGGGAAACCTCGATCGCCGCGCCCTTGGCCGGATCGTCTTTGCCCCCGGCCCGGCCGGGGAGCGGGAACTGGAGTTTCTGGAACAATTGACCCACCCGCGGATCGGCGAGCTCCTGATGCGCCAGGTGGCCGGTTTGATCGCCGACGGGGCTCGCGCCCTGGTGCTCGATGCTCCGGTGATGGAAAAATCGGGTTGGTACGGATTGTGTGATAGAATCGTTTATGTGGACGCACCGCGGGAAGTGCGGCTCGCCCGAGCCCGCCAGCGCGGTTGGACAGAGGAGGAATTTGTCGCCCGTGAGGGTGCCCAGGAATCGTTGGAGCAGAAGCGGGGTCGCGCCGATTTGGTAATAGATAACTCGGGCTCGCTCGACGGGACCCGGGCCCAAGTCGAGCGCTGGTGGCAGACCCTTTTCGACTGAAGCTCGACGCCCTTGGCTCCCTTTCTCCCGATCGCGGCTGGCAGGCGCATTGCGCGACGCTGGCCGGAAGCGGATGCCCGACGGCCGATTCTGCCCCCACGGCATTTCCCCGGCTCCCTGACAAACCATCATCCCGACCGAAGACGGGCATCCCGACCGAACACGGATTCGAGCAGCCCGCAAAGTCCCTCGTGACGGCAACCTGACCGGACCGATCTCGACGACTTGTCCTGTTTGCATAAGGAATCGCCCAATCTCATCACCTCGCGCGGCGCGGGCCTTCAGCGTCTGCCGCCCTCGGGGAGAGAACCGACTGTTTCATTCCTTCCGTCACCGCCTTCCGCGCGGCGACAACCAGGCTCCTCAGGAGACTCGAGCGTCATGACACACATGAAAAGCACGGGGCCGCAAAAGCCTTCCGCGGGCGGCCCGCCCAAGCGCTTCGAACAGCCCCCCCGCCGCGAATTCGACGAGAACGTCGAGGCGGAACCCCTCTCGCTGGCCGAAGAGCTGGCGGTCGAGGATGAGAACGAGCACGACGAGGTTCACGATCGCTACGAGCAGATCAAGCAGGGCGACATCCACATCGCCGAACTGCAGCGGATGAGCATGCCGCAATTGATCGAGGAAGCGCGCAACGAGAACCTCACCGACTACATGGGGATCAAGAAGCAGGACTTGATCTTCAAGATCCTCAAGGAGCGCGTGAAGCTCAACGGGCTGATGTACGGCGAGGGGACACTCGAGGTGCTCCCCGACGGTTTCGGTTTTCTCCGCAGCCCCGATTACCACTATCTCTCGTGCCCCGACGACATTTACGTGTCGCCCAGCCAGATTCGCCGTTTTGGCCTGCGCACCGGGGCCACAGTCTCGGGCCAGATCCGGCCCCCGAAGGAAAACGAGCGGTACTTTGCGCTGTTGCGCGTCGAGGCGATCAATTACCAGGATCCGAATCTGCTCAGCGAGAAGGTCTTTTTCGACGACCTGACCCCGCTCCATCCGGATACGCGGATCGTGCTCGAAACCACGCCGCAGGAGATCAACATGCGCGTGGCCGACCTGATCGCGCCGATCGGCTTCGGCCAGCGCGGATTGATCGTCAGCCCGCCGCGGGCCGGCAAGACGATCCTCCTGCAGAAGATGGCCAAGGCCGTGCTGACGAACTACCCGGAATGCTACGTGATCATGCTCTTGATCGACGAGCGGCCGGAAGAAGTGACCGACATGGAGCGGCAGGTCAAGGGCCCCAACTGCGAGGTCATCAGTTCGACGTTCGACGAGCCATCGTCGCGCCATATCCAGGTGTCGGAGATGGTCATCGAGAAGGCCAAGCGGATGGTCGAGTACGGCCACGACGTGGTGATCTTCCTCGACTCGATCACGCGCCTCGCCCGCGCCTGGAACTCGGAATGCCCCCACTCGGGCAAGATCCTGTCCGGCGGCGTCGACGCCAATGCCCTGCAGCGGCCCAAGCGGTTCTTCGGCGCCGCGCGCAAGGTTGAAGAGGGGGGCTCGCTGACGATCCTGGCCACGGCCTTGATCGACACCGGCAGCAAAATGGACGAGGTGATCTTCGAGGAGTTCAAGGGAACCGGCAATCTCGAAATCGTGCTCGACCGCCGCCTGGTCGATAAGCGGATTTATCCCGCCATCGACATTAACGCCAGCGGCACGCGCCGCGAAGAGATGATCATGGATCCCGAGGAGCATCGCCGCGTTTGCATGCTGCGTCGCGTCCTCAACGATATGAACTCGACCGAAGCCATGGAGTTGCTGATCACGCGACTGCAAAAGACCAAGAGCAACGCCGAGTTCCTGATGAGCATGAAGTCATAGCAGATTGCACCGCTGAGGGTGTGGTCGGAGTAGCCGCTCCGGGTCAGTCACTCCCCTTTCGCATCGAGGTTTGCCAAGTTGCCTAGAACGTTTGCGGGAAGCCAGGAGCCAGTCGCCGGCCGGTGGGCCATCGTCGTCGCGCGCTATAACGAAACGATCACCGGCAAACTTCTCGCAGGAGCCGTCGACACGCTCACCACGCGCGGCGTGGCCGACGGGGATATCGACGTTCTCTGGGTGCCCGGCGCTTTCGAGCTCCCGGTCGTCGCCGAACGGCTGGCGGCCGGCCGCCGCTACCGAGCCATCCTCTGCCTGGGGGCCGTCATTCGCGGCGAGACCACGCACGACCAACACATCAACCGGGCGGTGAGCCTGGGACTGGCCGAATCCGCACGCCATTGGGGTGTGCCGGTGCTGTTTGGCGTCCTCACCTGCGACTCGCTCGAACAGGCGCTGAATCGTTCTGGGGGAACGGTCGGCAACAAGGGGGCCGAGTGCGCCTCGGCCGCCCTGGAAATGGCCAGTCTCCTGGCTCAACTTCCCAGTTGAGGTGGGCGAGCGGGCAGCGGTTCCCTAGAATGGAACGACACGCCCTGCCCTCATTTCGCCGAGAACCCGATCCCCGTCGACGCTCCCCCTGGACCCCGGCCCCGCTCGCAGCCCATGACCCGCCGCAGTCGCGCCCGCGAAGTTGCCTTGCAAGTTCTGTTTCAGGACGATCTGAA
>JAEUIK010000317.1 GCA_016793185.1 Planctomycetaceae bacterium
TGCCCAAGATCAAACAAACGTACGACCTGCAAATCTGCGCGTGCCTGGGCCTGCTGACGCCCGAGCAGGCGCAGCAACTCAAGGACTGCGGCGTCGACAAGGTCAACCACAACCTGAACACCAGCGAAGCGCACTACGCCTCGATCTGTTCGACGCATTCCTATGCCGATCGCCTCAATACCCTCAAGGCGGTGCGCGCGGCGGGCATGCAGCTCTGTTCCGGCGGCATCATCGGCATGGGCGAGCGCCCCGACGACCTCGTGAGTATGGCCTTCGAGCTCCGCGGCCTGGGCGTCGAATCGATCCCGGTCAATTTCCTCAACCCGATCGACGGCACCCCGCTCGAGGGGACGTCGAACCTTAACCCGCGCGACTGTCTGAAGGCGCTCTGCATGTTCCGCCTGGCCAATCCCGCCAGCGAACTGCGGATCGCCGGCGGCCGCGAGATCCACCTCCGCAGCCTGCAGCCGCTGGGGCTCTACGCGGCCAATTCGATCTTCATCGGCGATTATCTGACCACCAAGGGACAGCCCGCCGACGACGACTACCGGATGCTCGCCGATCTCGGCTTCGAGGTCACGCGCACCGAAATGGCCGGTCCGCACGACGCCGAGATGCTCGCGACCCACTGAGACGCGTGCTTCTCCTCGCGGCGATCACTTCGCGCCGGCCTGCGCCCACGGCCGTTCGCTGGCGGTCTGCCAGCAGCGGATATCCGGCCTAATGCTGTCGTAGGGGTCGCGCCGATAAGCAAGGATGGTGCTTCACTGGCTCGAGTGCGCTCGAGCCGGAAACTGCTGGCGCGACTCCGATAGCGTCCGTGGGCACTGCGAGCGTTTGGGGGCAACCTGCCTGGTAACCGCTACTCGCCTCGGATGACCGACCGCGAACGTCGCGACGAGGCCGCACCCCTTGGCACCTCGGGTATCGACGATGAAAAAGCTCACTTTCCTGACCGTGGCCCTGACCACCCTGGGCGCCGCCGCGAGTTATGCCCAGGACGTCCGCTATACGACGGGCGAAAACGGCACGACCTATCGCGAGACGCGCCAGGTGACGCGGCATCTCGTGGCCGACGTCGTGCATCAGGACGTCCCCCGCACTGTTTATCGCGAACAGGCGTCGGTGCAGCTCCAGGACATCAACCGCGTCTATGCGGTGCCCGTGACCGAGTACCGCCGCGAAAGCTACTGGCGTGGACGCTGGAATCCCTTCGTCCAGCCGTACCTGGCCGAGCGGATCGTCCCGTACACCCGCTGGGAAACCCGTGCCGAAACGGTCAAGCTGCCGGTGACGACGAGGCAACTCGTGGCCGAGACGCAGATCGATAAGGTGCCGGTGGTGACGCACCGCTACGTCGATGGCGAGGTCGTCAGCCGCGTGCCGGTGGCCGGCGGCGCCAGCAACCTGGTCGCCGCGCCGTCGGCGGGGGGCGTTTCGTCCGGCACCGTGGTCGGCGGCGTCGCCCGGCTCGACAACGACCCGCCCCGGCAGGGAACGAATTCGAGCTGGCGGTCGTCAACGCTGCGGTAAGGCCCGCCACGCCACGCGACTGCTGGCCCCGGTGCGTCGTTTGGAAGCGTTGTCGCGGCGGGATGCCATGCCCTCGCACGCCGTGGGCATGCCTCCCAGGCGGCGCAATCGCCTCCCGCGCGGGCGCAATCGCGCCCCAGCCGGGGACCTGAGGTCCCCGGAGCCCCGCCGGAAGAACCCGCCGAGCGGCCGGTGCCGCCGCGGGTGCCCGGTTTTTCAGTCCGCGCGCGCTATTCGACGACCGGCTCGAGCTCGCGGGTTTTCGTCCGGCTCTTGCGCGTCGGCTTCGTTGCAAACCACTCTTTGGTGAGCGCCTCGAACACTTCGGGCGACTCGTAACGGATGACGTTCGATCCCTCGGGCATCGGGCCGATCAATCCCCTGAACACCGGCAAGCCGCGCAGATCCAGATCGGTACTGCAATCGTCGATTCCGATC
This sequence comes from Planctomycetaceae bacterium, assembly GCA_016793185.1. GTDB lineage: Bacteria > Planctomycetota > Planctomycetia > Pirellulales > JAEUIK01 > JAEUIK01. Next base: position 1,972 of record JAEUIK010000317.1, read on the forward strand.
TGGGTATGCATCTTGAGCAAGGCCTCCGCTTTGGCGTAGTCCTTGATCCGCAGCTTGCCGTCGGCGCCGCGCGTCACGATCCGAAAGATCTCTTTCGCCATCGATCAGCCTTCCTGCGTGTGAAGTCAGTGCCTGCGTAAGCAAAGAAGGGTATCGGCGCGACATTTCGACCACCTGGCACGAATCTGGCGCGCTGCGCCTAGGGGTTGAGTGCGCCAGAACCGGCAAAACAGGCGTGCCGCACAGCGTCGCTACAGGTGGGTCGCGCCCCCTGTCGCGGGCTCGTTCTGCAACGGATGTGCGGCCCGCCGGGGCGCCGCGGAAAAGGGATGTACCGAGGCTTCGGCCCGTGCGGCGCCGCGCCGAGCGACGAGCATCTCCCGCACAACCGGCCCGACCGGCGACGCGAGCCGACGCGGGCACGGCGCCACGCCAGACGACGTGCCCCGCAAGCATTCCGGCTGCCGAGCTGACCGGCAAATTGGCCGGTGCGACGGACGGCGGGGGGGAAACGCTTTTCCCGGGTGGCCGGCGAACCCTGCCGGAGTCTGGCCCGTCCGACTTGCCAGAAAGGCCC